>JANPJD010000061.1:0-9806 GCA_031425325.1 Rhodobacterales bacterium
GTGTCAGCCCCCGGAACACCAGCATCCCCGCCAGCGTCACGATGAAGGACGGGATGCGCCAGTAGGCGATCCAGTAGCCCTGCGCCGCCCCGATCAGCCCGCCGACGACGAGGCAAAGCGGCATGGCAAGCCAGACGCTCATGTCCCAGTTGACGATCATCACCGCCGAGAGCGCACCGACGAAGGCCGCGACAGACCCGACGCTAAGGTCGATATGCCCCGCGACAATCACCAGAAGCATCCCCAGCGCCATGATGACGACGTAGGAGTTCTGGAGCACGAGGTTCGTGAGGTTCAGCGGCTTCATCATCGTGCCGTCGGTCACGATCTGGAAGAACGCCATGATCGCGACGAGCGCCAGCAAAAGCCCGTACTGGCGCATGTTGTTCTTCAGATACGTCCCCACCGAGGGGCCGGTCGCGACCCGTCCTGCAATGTCAGCCATCCTGCCCCTCCTTCTGCGCGGCGGCCATGATCATCTCCATGATCCGCTCCTGGTTCGCCTCCGCGGCAGTCAACTCGCCCACGAAGCTGCCCCTGTTCATCACATAGATCCGGTCGCACATGCCCAGAAGCTCGGGCATTTCCGAGCTGATCATCACCACACCCCGGCCCTGATCGGCGAGCGTGTTGATGATGGAATAGATCTCGAACTTGGCGCCCACGTCGATGCCGCGCGTCGGCTCGTCGAGGATGAGCACGTCGGGGTCGGTGAAAAGCCACTTCGACAGCACAACCTTCTGCTGGTTGCCGCCCGACAGGTTAACGACTTTCTGGAACACGCTCGGCGTACGGGTGGCAAGCTGCGCGCGGTAGCTTTCGGCGACCTTGCGTTCCTTGTTGGGGTCGATGACGCCCTTGGCCGAGACGCCGGGGAGGTTTGCGAGCGTGGTGTTCTTCAGGATCGTCTCGTCGAGCACAAGGCCCAGTGCCTTGCGGTCCTCGGTCACATAGGCGAGGCCCGCATTGACCGCCGCCGGGACCGAGGTGAGGTCGGCGGGCTTGCCGCCCAGCGTGACCGATCCGGTGACCTTGCCGCCCCAGGAATGGCCGAACAGGCTCATCGCAAGCTCGGTGCGCCCCGCGCCCATCAGGCCCGCGATGCCCACGACCTCGCCGCGCCGGACGGTGAAGCTGACGTTGCGGATCACCTCGCGGTCGGGATGGATCGGGTGGCGTACGGACCAGCCCTTCACCTCCATCAGCGTCTCGCCGATCTTGGGCGTACGCGCCGGATAGCGGTGCGCCATGTCGCGGCCCACCATGTCGCGGATGATCCGCGCCTCGGTGATGTCGGCGCGGTCGATGTCGGCGACGGTCGCCCCGTCGCGCAGGACCGTGATGCGGTCGGCGACGCGGTTGATCTCGTTCAGCTTGTGGGAAATCAGGATCGAGGTGATGCCCTGCGCCTTGAACTCCAGCAGCAGGTCCAGAAGTTTCTGGCTGTCGTTTTCCTGCAAGGCGGCAGTCGGCTCGTCCAGGATCAGCAGGCGCACCTTCTTGGACAGCGCCTTTGCGATCTCGACCAGCTGCTGCTTGCCGACGCCTAACCGGTCGATCAGCGCGCCGGGTGCTTCGGACAGGCCGACCTTGGCGAGCAACCCTTCGGTGCGCCGGAACGTCTCGGGCCAGTCGATGAAGCCGTTGCGGGTGATTTCGTTGCCCAGAAAGATGTTCTCGGCAATGGACAGAAGCGGCACGAGGGCCAGCTCCTGGTGGATGATGATGATGCCCGCAGCCTCGCTGTCATGGATGCCGCGAAACCGGCAGGGGCGACCGTCATACAGGATATCGCCTTCGTAGCTGCCATGCGGATAGACGCCCGACAGCACCTTCATCAGCGTCGACTTGCCCGCCCCGTTTTCTCCGACAAGCGCATGGATTTCGCCCGGTAGGACCGACAGGTTGACGTTGTCGAGCGCCTTGACGCCCGGGAACGTCTTGGTGATGCCGCGCATCTCGAGGATGGGGGTCATGGGAAACATCCGAAAAGGAGTGGCCCCGCCGGTGGCGGCAGGGCCATTTGGTAGGCTGACGGCCTTATTGCAGGTCTTCGGCCTTGTGGTAGCCGCTGTCGATCACGATCTGCTGGTAGTTGCTCGCATCGACCGACACGGGCTTGAGCAGATAGGACGGGATCACCTTGACGCCGTTGTCATAGGTCGTCGTGTCGTTGATCTCGGGCTCGCTACCCGAAAGGACAGCATCGACCATGCCGACGGTCACGCGCGCAAGCTCGCGGGTGTCCTTGAAAACGGTCGAATACTGCTCGCCCGCGATGATCGACTTGATCGACTGAAGCTCGGCGTCCTGACCGGTCACGATCGGCATCGGCAGGTCGCCCGAGCCGTAGCCCACGCCCTTCATCGACGACAGGATGCCGATCGACAGCCCGTCATAGGGCGAAAGCGCGCCGTGCAGCTGCGCGTCGGTGTAGTTGGCCGACAAAAGGTTATCCATCCGCGCCTGCGCCACTGCACCATCCCAGCGCAGCGTGCCGACCTGATCCATGCCCATCTGGCCCGACGGGATCGCGATGTCGCCTGCGTCGATCATCGGCTGAAGGACCGACATTGCGCCATTGTAGAAGAAAAAGGCGTTGTTGTCGTCGGGGCTGCCGCCGAACAGCTCGACATTCCACGGCTTCACATCCGGGAACCGCTCTTTCAGGCCCGCGACAAGGCTTTCGGCCTGAAGGACGCCGACCTGGAAGTTGTCGAAGGTCGCGTAATAGTCGACGTTGCCGCTGTCGCGGATCAGGCGGTCATAGGCGATGACCTTGATGCCCGAGGCCGCCGCGTTTTCCAGCGCGTTCGACAGCGTGGTGCCGTCGATGGCCGCAATCACGAGGACGTTCACGCCCTTGGTGATCATGTTCTCGATCTGGGCGAGCTGGTTCGGAATGTCGTCCTCGGCGTATTGCAGGTCTGTGGCGTAGCCCGCCGCGGTGAACTGCTCGACCATCGACTCGCCGTCCGAAATCCAGCGGGCCGAGGATTTGGTCGGCATCGCAATGCCGACGGTGCCCTTGTCCTGCGCGAAGGCAGGCGCGCTGGCAAGTGACGCGGCAAGCGCAGCCCCCGCCAGAACTGACGTAAGAAACTTCATTGGTTATCCTCCCTGGCGCCGGATCGTCTGGTGCGATCACAAGCGTCGTGTCGTTGGCGGATCAGGTTGATCCGCTCGGCACACTAGCGCCAGCAGGGCCCGCCGTTCAAATGCAAAATCCGTGGCGCACACTTGCTCTGCGGGTCGCGCGGCGTGCACTCAGCGCTTGCCCTTGACGACCCTCAATACGTCCCGGATTCCGTGCACGGCGCTTCGGGCCAGGGTCCTTCTTCTGGAAGGCGGCGGTGCGGCGAAGCGCGACAGGCGCTTGACGACGTCGGCCTGCGCCTCGGCATTGCTCTCCGGGGGCACACCGGTGTCGGTCCAATCCCGCAGGTCGCTGCCCTGCCGGGCCCGCAGCGTGGCCTCGAGGAAGGCATGCCCATGCTTGCGGTCCGGTTCCAGATGGCAGCCCTCGGCCCATTCGTTCCAGGCGTTGATGAACACAAGTCGTTCGCGGTCGGGAAACTCGCGGCGCGTCTCGACGATCGTGCGGTGGAGCCAATACTCGTAGTTGGCGGGCGTCGCGTTGAGCGTGACGAGGGCATTTGCGCTGCGCCGAGCTGTATTGTCCCAGGACGGGTAGACGGTTCGGAACACATCCGGCTCGTCGCTTCGGTCACGGCCAAGATAGAACTCGGCCACGCTGTGGTAGTCGACGCAAGCACCCTTGAAGTCGTCGAAGAAGCCGAGACCAGGCTGGACCGGGCTGAATTGCTGACCGGTGATGTTGTGGGGCGGGAACTCGACCCCTCCGTCAAAACCATTGGCGCGATAGGACCAGCTTCCATGTGTCAGGGCCGAGACGAGATGCAGGTCTCCCAATCCCGCCGTCCGCGCATAGTCTCGCCACACAGCCATCCACGCCGCCGAGTCCGGCAGCCTTTGCGGACAATAGACGAGTATGAGCTTCTTTCCCTCATGCTCAATATAGCGCGGATCGCGCAGAAAGGGCTCGAGCGACATGATCGACTCCAGCGGATCACTTTCCGAATAGTTCTGCGCGATCAGAATGTCGTCGTCCCAGCCGTCCCAGCGGCGGGTCCAGTTCTCGTTGGCCCAGCACAGGCAGAACGGCATGTCGGACGCCGGGTCGGCCAGCATGTCGTCCAGCGGACGCTCCATCAGACGTTTTCCCGAGAACCAGTAGTAGTGATAGCAGAAGGCGTCGATCCCGTGGGCCTTGGCGAGCGCGATCTGGCTGCGCCGGACTTCCGGTACGCGCAGGTCATAGAAACCGAGATCGGCAGGAAGATGCGGCTGGTAGTGACCGACGAACAGCGGCTCGGCCTTTGTGACGTTGGTCCACTCGGTAAAGCCCTTGCCCCACCAGAGGTCATTTTCCGGAAACGGATGGAATTGCGGCAGGTAGAATGCCACGAGCCTGATGTTGTCTCCGAAGACGTGGGCCGAAGCGGCATCACAGGCGTCATAGTCTGCCGCGAGACAGGGAAACGTGCTCCGGGTATCCTCTTGCGCGTCATCCGCCTGGGTCGCCATGACCGACATCCAGTAGCTCTCGACCTCGGGCGGCGGTTGCTCGGGCCGAAGTGTCAGCAGGTCGAGCCCCGTCTCTTGGTCGATGGCGCGGCGAGAACTGGTCACGATCTGCAGCACATTCGCATAGGCGTTCTGCTGCAGCGCCTTCTGGACCGCTGCGGGCATCCGGTGCCACCGGGACACGAATTCGGTCATCGCGGGCGTCCGCACGACGAACTCGGCGTGCTCAATAGCAAGACCTGCCCCGTTGATCAGGGACTGGACGTTCTTCACCCCGAAAAAGCGGATATGCCTGCGATCCAGCAATCCCCACGGGCGGTAGTCGAAATCCTCGTCCAAAAGGCAGGCGGCGACGGCCGCGTGACCGACATGCGGAAGCGACAGGATGACCGTCCCGTCGGCGGCCAGAAGCGACGCCATGCCCTCGATCACTGACCACGGGTTGTAGACATGCTCCAGCACGTCCGCCGCGATCACATGGTCGAAGAGCCCCTCTTGGGCGCGGATGACCTCGGCCCAGCCCGGATCATTCAGGTCCAGCGCATGCACCTTGATGTCGTGCGCGCGCAGGGCCTCGATGGCCGAAGGATCGACCTCAAGCGCCACGGTCGAACAGCCGAGCGTTCCTCTCAGGTGCCGGGTGATCGAGCCAGTGCCAGCCCCGATCTCGAGCACACGCGAGCCGGGACGGACCATCCGCAGAACCCGCGCCGGCGCTGTATCGGACGACAGGTCGACCTCATACTCGTAAACATGCTTGAACTCGGTCATCCGAACCTGTTCCTCGTCTCACCCAGGATCACATGGCCATCCGCACAGCTTGCACGCTGTCGATCATGTCTTGGCCCTACGGACCAGCTTCGGATCGGCGCAGGCGGCGAACACCCGCCGAACGCGCTGGCCGACACCGGCGCGACCAGACTTGCCAGCCGCCGACCAAGGACGGGCGTACCTGCCCGGCCTACCCCCGGGATGCCCCTGCGCCTTGAACCGCTTTCCGAGCACGATCTTTCGGATTTCCTGGATCAACTGGCCGATGCGGTGGGACATTCTGGTTCCGGGACACAACAACGTGTCCTGCGGTAACACGCGACCGGGGCCGAGAAAAGGTGCTCGCTTTACGATGAGCCGTGGCCCCCGGAGGTGGGCGGCCGCGCCCGGCTTCGTGCGCCCGGCTCTTGATCGGCAGCCAAGGGCGTGCAGAGATGTGGTCGGCACAATGCGCGTCGCGGGACAGCGACCGATGGCGGCTCGGGAGG
This sequence comes from Rhodobacterales bacterium, assembly GCA_031425325.1. Lineage (GTDB taxonomy): Bacteria > Pseudomonadota > Alphaproteobacteria > Rhodobacterales > Rhodobacteraceae > Aliitabrizicola. The sequence goes on from JANPJD010000061.1 coordinate 5,868, forward strand.
CGATATGAAGACGATCAAGGGACCGGCGCTGTTTCTGGCGCAGTTCGCAGGCGATACGGCACCGTTCAACTCGTGGAAGACGATCACCGCCTGGGCGGCGGACTGCGGCTATGCGGGCGTGCAGGTGCCAAGCTGGGACGCACGGCTGTTCGATCTGGAAAAGGCGGCATCGAGCAAAGACTATTGCGACGCGTTCAAGGGCGTCGCCGCCGAGAGCGGGATCGAGGTGACCGAGCTTTCGACCCACCTTCAGGGACAGCTTGTCGCCGTCCATCCGGCCTATGACGCAGCCTTCGACGGCTTTGCCGCCCCGTCGGTCCATGGCAACCCCAAGGCCCGGCAGGCCTGGGCGATCGAGCAGGTGAAGCTGGCCCTCAGCGCCTCGCGCAATCTTGGCCTGACGGCGCAGGCGACCTTTTCGGGCGCGCTCGCCTGGCCCTTCGTCTATCCTTGGCCACAGCGCCCGGCGGGGTTGGTCGAGGCCGCGTTCGACGAACTCGCGGCGCGCTGGCAGCCGATCCTCGACCACGCCGAGGACTGCGGCGTTGACCTCTGCTTCGAGATCCATCCGGGCGAGGATCTGCATGATGGCGTGACCTACGAGATGTTCCTCGAGCGGGTGGGCAACCACGCGCGGGCGAAGATGCTGTATGATCCGTCGCACTATGTGCTTCAGCACCTCGACTATCTCGCGAATATCGACATCTACCACGAGCGGATCGGCATGTTCCACGTCAAGGACGCCGAACTGAACCCGACCGGGCGACAGGGCGTCTATGGCGGCTTCCAGTCGTGGGTGAACCGGGCAGGCCGGTTCCGCAGCCTTGGCGATGGGCAGGTCGATTTCGGCGGCGTCTTCTCGAAGCTGACGCAGTATGGCTTCGAGGGCTGGGCGGTAGTCGAATGGGAATGCGCGCTGAAGCACCCCGAGGACGGGGCGCGCGAGGGCGCGGAGTTCGTGAAGCATCACATCATCCGGGTGACCGAGAAGGCATTCGACGACTTTGCGGGCGCAGGCACGGACGTGGCGGCCAACCGGCGGATGCTGGGGCTGGACTGAGGGCACGGCGGGCTGCGCCCCGGCGCAGGCCGAAGGGCAAGGGCCAGCCCCCGCACCCCCGGGATACTTGTGGACAGAAGATAGGGAAGAGCGGTCATGGCGATCGAGGGCAAGGCTGACGGGCGCGCGGCGCGGATCAGGCTGGGGATGGTGGGCGGCGGGCGCGATGCGTTCATCGGCGGCGTCCACCGGATCGCCGCGCGGATCGACGATCAGTACGAGCTTGTGGCGGGTTGCTTCAGCTCCACCCCCGAAAAGTCGCTCGCCTCGGCCGCCGACCTCGGCGTGCCACGCGCCTATGCGAATTTCGCCGAGATGGCCGCGCGCGAGGCTCGGCGCAAGGACAGCATCGAGGCGGTGGCCATCGTGACGCCGAACCACATGCACGCGCCCGTAGCGCTGGCGTTCCTCAAGCGCGGCATCCATGTCATTTGCGACAAGCCCCTGACCGCAACCCTGCCCGAGGCCAAGCGCCTTTCGAGGGCCGCCGAGGCGTCCGGCGCGGTCTTCGTGCTGACGCACAACTACACGGGCTATCCGATGGTCCGCCAGGCGCGCGAGATGGTGGCCGCAGGGGACCTTGGCGAGATCCGGCTGGTGCAGGTCGAATACGCGCAGGACTGGCTGTCGGAGCCGATCGAGACGACGGGTCAGAAGCAGGCGGGCTGGCGCACCGACCCCGCGCAGACCGGGGCGGGCGGCTCGACCGGCGATATCGGGACGCATGCGTTCAACCTCGCCTCCTTCGTCAGCGGGCTGACGCTGGAAAGCCTGGCGGCTGATCTCTCGACCTTCGTGGCGGGGCGGCGGGTCGACGACAACGGACATGTGCTCTTGCGCTTCGAGGGCGGCGCGCGGGGGATGCTGTGGTGCAGCCAGGTGGCACCCGGCAACGAGAATGCGCTGCGGCTGCGCGTCTATGGCACGAAGGCGGGCCTCGACTGGAGCCAGGAAGAGCCGAACTGCCTGTGGCACACCCCGCTCGGGAGCCCCCGCCAGCGCATCACGCGCGGCGGCGCTGGGGCCGGGGCGGCGGCGGCGCGCATGACGCGCGTGCCTCCGGGCCATCCCGAGGGCTATCTCGAGGGCTTCGCCAACATCTACGCCGAAGCCGCGCGGGCAATCCGCGCGGCGCAGGCGGGCAAGGCCCTGCCGCCCGAGGTCGTCTATCCGGGCGTGCGGGACGGCGTCGCAGGGGTCGCTTTCGTCGACGCCTGCGTGCGGTCGTCGAAACGCAACGGGGCGTGGGTCAGCCTGAGCCTGTAGCCGTCAGTCCGGCAGCGAAACCTGCCCACCGAAAGCTTCGACGAGGCCCGACAGGGGGGCTGCGAGGATGGCGGGCTCTGCTTCGCCATAGGCGAAGAGCAGAAGGTCGACCGACTCGAGGTCAAGAAACGCGGCGAGATCTTCGGGCCCAAGACCAAGGCTTGCCCGGCAGCCGTCGGGGTAGCAGACGTCGAAACGAAGGTCGAAGTCCCGCCCTGACGCCCGCAACTTGACGCCCGGCACCAGCGCCGCACCAAGCGGGGTCGTCACGAACAGCACCGCATCCTGCCCGTCGCGCCCGACTTGTAACCCTAGCGTTCCGGACCGCTGACCCTCGGGAGTGACAAGCAAACCCTGCACGGTGCAGTGGCCCCCGGCCTCGTCGCAGCCGGTCGTCCACTCGGCAGCAACGGTGGAGGTCGCGAAGCAAAGCGCCACGGCTGCCGTGCAAGAGATCGGTCTGATCCTGTGAAGGTTCATCTTGGGTTCCCGGCAAGGCGAGAGGCGGCAGCCGTGCGGGCGCCGCCTCGGGGTTTGTCCGATGGCTCAGGCGCGGCGGGCGAACCGACGGGCGCCGAGAAGGCCGAGGCCGCCCATCAGCAGCAAGGCCGAAGCCGGCACCGGGACCGGGCTCGGATCATCAGGGTCCGGCTCGATGACCACACCGCCGACGCCCTTGAAGCCGAATATGAAGGTGGCGGTGGGTACAGCACACGTCCCGAGACCGGTCCCAAGCTTGTCACAGACCGGTTGCCCGAGCGAGTAAAGCTCGGCACCAACACTGCCCAACGCGGCGAGAGCACCAGCCTCGGTCCGGGTCGCGCCGTAGAAGATGTCGAAGTTGAACGTATCGCCGCTCTTCAGCGCACCGAATCCAAAGTCGAAATGCGAGCCGATGTCGCCCGGCCCGACATCGGTGAAGTCGCTATTGACGGTGCCACCGAGAATTCCCGAGCGGGCTGCATACGGGTTCGAGTCGAGAAACCCGTTGTCGCTGGAATATAGCAACGAGGTCGTGGTTCCCGTCCCCTTGATCGTTACATATTCATTGAAGGCAGTGGGATCGACGTCCCAGTCGAAGGTGCGTGAGTAGCGCAGATCGGCGATGTCCGCCGCCAGAGCGCCGGTATTGGCGATCGACACCCGGACCCGGTAGAGCGACGAAGTTTCCGCAGCGGGCGCGAAATTGTGGGTAACGACGAGTCCGGTCCCGTTTACCGAAACGATCGACTTTGCAGTGCTGGCCGTCGAGGTGAACGAAACGCCGGTCAGCCCGCCGATGCCGAGCGAATTGTTGGCGAAGCCGGGCGTGCCATCTGCGCCGACCCCCCAGCCCTCGCAGAGACAGCCGTTCGCCGTCGCCTCGAGATTGCTGCCGCCCGCGACATATCGCAGGCCGACGACGCCAAGGCCCGTACCCGAAGGCGGACCGGAAATGTTCAATTGACCGAGGTTATCCACGCCGAGTTGGATCACCCCGTTGTCGATCACGCTCGCCGCATGTCCCACGAGTGGGAACGACGCGAGCAGTGCAGCAATCACCGCATGTCTCATCTCAATGTCCACTTGATCAATGTTTCAACGGCAAGCCGACGCCCGAAGCGGGTCATCGA
>JANPJD010000062.1:0-9680 GCA_031425325.1 Rhodobacterales bacterium
GAAGCACTGTCCTTGACGTCGAACCTTCGCACATCTGTCACATGATGCTCACACACCACATGATCAGTCTCTGTCTGTGCCAAGCCATCCGAAGATGACCCAACCAAGACAGTGAAGCTGACACCTACATCATCGGGGATCGCTCCCCTAGTAGGCCGATATGCTTGGATTTGGCGTCGAAACGACCAAACCGCCCGCATATCCCTTCATAACCAACAGTCTCAAAGAGCACGCCAGAGAAAAATATGACCGGCCACCAACTTCTTGGTGCGTCCGACCAACTTCCTTGGGCTTTCCGAACCGTCGCTACCGTCTTCCGGCGTTCCGATCCGTTCCGACACTGCTTTCGCCGTCTCGATGCCAGCTATCTAGGGATATGCGCCGCCCGTCGCAAGCAGAAAAATCGTGGCCCGTCACAGTTTCTTCGTAATGCCTGCATTTGCTGCGTTTTCAGGCAAGACGAGCGGTGAGGCTGCCTTGGACGAGGCGGGTTATCCACAGGTAGTGGGCCAACCCCGCCCCGAAAAGCCGACTCAACCGTCCGACTCAGTCAGATTTGCGAAGATGATCTGCCCGCCACAGACTGTGAGGGCGATTCCCAGCCCGCCCACCTGCCCCGGCTCGGTCGCTTCGATGTCACCGCCCAGAAGAACGAGGTCCCCCGCAAGCCCGGTGACCAGCCGTCCGGTCACCTGCTCGCGATGCGCGGCCCAGGCCCCGCGGGCAGTATAGGCCCGCAGCACCGACATAAGGTCTACCCGCTGGTCCGGGCCGTCCGCCGACCAGGGCCGGCGCGTCAGCGCTGCCTGGATGTTGCGAAGCACCGACACATCCGTTACCGGCCAGTCCGACGCGAAGGCCAGCGGCGAGCCCGCCTCGACGATCTCGCGCGTTGGAAAGCTGTCGGCCCAGCGAGCCTCGCCCACCACGTCGATCGACGGGTGCAAGCCGAAATCCATCGCACCGGGCGGATGCGACGGCTGCATCGAGGCGACGATGCCGAGCGCGCCAAGGCGCGGCACGTCGCTGCGGTCGATCAACTCGATATGCTCGATGCGGTGACGGCTGTCGCGCACCCCGTTCTCGCGCCTTGCGGCCTCAAAGCCGTCAATAGTCACCCGCACCGCCCCGTCGCCGATGGCATGGACTGCGATCTGCAGCCCGCGCCTATCGATCTCGATCGCGACTTCGGCGAAACGCTCCGGCGCGAACAGGGGTTCGGCGCGGTGACCGGGGTGGCCGGGGTAGTCGTCGAGGCGATAAGCGGTCCGGCTGTCCATCACGCCATCCATGAACATCTTCACGAAGCCCGAGGACAGCCACTCGTCGTCGAACCCGGCCCGCATCGCCTCGGCGCGCTCAAGCTCCGCCAGATCCATCTCGGGCTTGAGGTGGAAGGGCACCTTCACCCGTGCCGTCAGGCGGCCCTCAGCCTGCAACTCGCGCAGCAGCGTCAGCAGATAGAGGTTGCCGTCCATGTTCACCATCGAGGTGATGCCATGGCGCGCGCAATGCGAAAGGCCAGCCACAAGCTTTTCGCGGTCCGCCGCCCGCTCGGCCTCGGCGGGCCAGGGCGCAGGCTCGCGGCCCGTCGCGATCCCGAGGTTCAGACGCAGGTCGCCCCCCAGCGCAATCACCGGGGCGAAGGCCTCGAACTCGCGCAACTCGCCGGTGGCGAGGCCGTCGGGCGCCAGGACCACCTCATGCCCGCGCGGCATCGCGGCCCCGTGCAGCAGCCCCGCCGCGCGCAGCGCCGCCGTGTTGGCCCAGACCGTGTGATGATCATACGCGGTCATCGCGATCGGCCTGTCAGCGATAATCGCATCCAGATCATGCCGCGTGATAGAGCGGCCCAGCATCGCGTAATCCGCCCCCTGCGCCATCAGAAGGGGCCGCTCGGGATGCGCTGCTGCGAAGGCGCGGAAAGCCGAGGCCAGCGCCTCGGCGCCCGCCACCCCGGCCAACTGCAGATGCGACAGCTCAGATCCGCCAAGGCCCAGATGCAAATGGCTCTCGAAGAACCCCGGCAGCAGCGTCCGCCCCGCCCCGTCGATCACGCGGCAGCCCGGCCCCGCCAGTGCCTCAACCTCGGCAGTTCCCCCAACGGCAAGGATGCGCCCCCCGGCCAGCGCCACCGCCTCGGCCCGAGGATGGTCCTCATCCATCGTCAGCACACGCGCATTCGTCACGATCAGGTCGGCCTGCATGTTTTCCGCTTTCATTCTGGCACAAGTATCCCGGGGGAGAGCCCCGGACCTGGTCCGGGGCGAGTGGGCGTTGCCCCCTGCCCCGCCAGCCGCTCGGCGATCACGCAGAGCATCTCGAACATCAGCGTCACGCCAAGGAACGCCGTTCCGCCCGACGGATCGAAGGGCGGCGACACCTCGACGAGGTCCGCGCCCACCACGTTGACGCCGCGCAGCCCCCGCGCTGCCTGAAGCGCCTGATACGAGGTCGGACCCCCGATCTCGGGCGTGCCGGTGCCCGGGGCATAGGCGGGGTCAACGAAGTCGATGTCGTAGCTCACATAAGTACCGCCCGCGCCGGCGCGGTCGCGCGCTTCGGCCATTACGTCATCGAGGCCGCGCGCGAACATCTCTTCGATGCCGATCACGCGGATGCCGACGGCATCGGCGAAGTCGCGGTCCTCGAAATCATAGGCCGAACCCCGGATGCCGATCATCGTCACACGATGAGGGTCGAGCAGCCCCTCCTCGACCGCCCGGCGAAAGGGGGTGCCGTGGGTGTACATGGTGCCGCCGAAGTAGCTGTGGAAAAGGTCGGTGTGGCTGTCGAAATGGATCATCCCGAGCGGTCGGTCCTTTGCCAGCGCGCGCAGGATCGGCAGCGTGCAAAGGTGATCGCCCCCGGCGGTCAGGGGCACGATGCCAAGGCCTGCCACCCGCGCATAAAAGGCCTCCATCCGGGCCAGCGTGTCCATCAGGTCCGCCGGGTTCGGTCCGACATCGCCAAGGTCCGCGCAGCGCACCGCCTCGAAGGGCCGCACGCGCGTCAGGCCGTTCTGCGCGCGGATCATGGTAGAGGCGTCGCGCATCTGGCGCGGCCCGTGGCGCGGACCGGGCCGGTTCGTGGTGCCACCATCCCAGGGCGCGCCGATCAGCCCGACCTGCACCTGCCCGATGCGCGGATCGTCCAACGGCACATGCGGCAGGCGCATGAAGGTCGGGATGCCCGCAAAGCGCGGCAGGTCGAAACCCGAGACCGGCCGAAAGTCGTCATGGTCCATGCCCGTCTCCTGATTCCCGCCCGCATCTGACCACCGCCACCCGGCCCTGTCACTGCCTCAGCGTCCCAAACCGAAGCAACCGCCCGCGCATCGCGGCAGTCCGGTATGCAAGCAGGCTTGACCTTCGGGAAGCGATCAGCCTCTATCGCCGCACCTTGGACAGCACGGCGAAGCCGAAGGACCAGCATGAACACCAAGCCCGCCGAGACCGATCCCCGCAGTGCCGCCCGTGCCGCCGTCCCCGGCGGTCGCACCGTGCTCGCCGCAGACATCCGCCTTTCGGGCGATCTGGGGTCCACCGGCACGGTCGAGATCCTGGGCGAGGTCACTGGCGACGTGACCGCCCACACCCTGATCGTCGGCGTCGAGGGGCAGCTCAAGGGTTCGGTCAGTGCCGAGACGGTCGAGGTGCGCGGGCATCTGGATGGTCGGGTCAGCTGCGTAGGCTTCACGCTGCGCTCGTCGGCCATCGTGGCGGCGGAAGTGAATTACGAAAGCCTCGTGATCGAAAGCGGCGCGCAGATTGACGGCAAGTTCAAGCAGGCCAAGCGTCAGGCCTGACGCCCTTGCCTAGCGCTTCGGCGGGATCGAATAGGTCAGGCTGACCCGCGCGACAGCGCCGTCCATTCCCTCGGAATGGATCAGCGTGTCCGCCACCGCCAGAACCCGCCCCAGCTTCAGCAGCCGCACCCGCGCCAGAAGGTCTGCTCCCGGCTGCGGCTTTCGCAAGAAGTCGACCGACGCGCTGGTGGTGACAGCAAGGGCGACCGGTCCGATCCGCGACAGGATCGCAAGATAGGCCGCCACATCCGCCAGCGCGAACATTGAAGGACCCGACACGGTGCCCCCAGGCCGCAGATGACGGTCCGCCACATGCATCCGCAGCGTCAGGCCGTCAGCGTCAAGCGCCTCAACCCCGAAATCGCCCGAGACCTGCGGAAACTCGCGGTTCAGGAACGTCGCGATCTCTTCCGCGGTCATCGCCAGCGTCATGCACTTTCCCTTCGCCCGGCTGTTGCCTAGTGTTGCGGGCGCAGCAGAGGAATGACAATGCCCGATCCGATCCTGACGCGCCACGATACGGACGGCGTCGCGACGCTGACGCTGAACGCGCCCGCCCGCCTCAACGTTCTGAGCGACGCCATGCTCGCAGCCCTCACCGAGGCTTTCGCGGCACTCGCGGGCGACCGCACGGCCCGCGTCGTGATCCTTCGGGCCGAGGGGCGGGCCTTCTGCGCCGGGCATGACCTGACCGAGATGCAGGCGGCGCGGGCGGCACCGGACGACGGCCGCGCCACACTCGCCGACCTCTTTGCGCGCTGCGCGGCCGTCATGCAGGCGATCCCCGCCCTGCCCCAGCCGGTAATAGCCGAGGTCCAGGGCATCGCCACGGCCGCCGGATGCCAGCTTGCCGCCTCATGCGACATGGCGGTCGCGTCGGACACCGCCCGCTTCGGGGTGAACGGCGTCAACATCGGCCTCTTCTGTTCAACCCCGATGGTCGCCCTGACTCGCGCCGTGCCGCCCAAGGTCGCGTTCGAAATGCTTACGACGGGCGGCTTCATCGACGCGGCCCGCGCCCGCGAGGTGGGCCTTGTGAACCGAGTCGTATCCCCCGACGCGCTGCGCTCGGAAACCCAAACCCTCGCCGCCACGATCGCGGCCAAGCTCGACCCCGCCGTGCGGATCGGAAAGCGCGCCTTCTACGACCAGCAGGGCCTGCCGCTCGACCAGGCCTATGCGCTGACCGGCGCCGTGATGGTCGAGAACATGCTCTGGGGCGAGACGGACGCCGCGATCAGCAGCTTTCTGGACAAGCGCAAACCCTGACAGCCTGCCGCCGTCACAGCCGGTAGAGGTCTTGGAACTTGGCCTCGACATAGTCGAGAAGCGGCTCCTCGGTCGGCTCGAACCCGCAGGCTGCGGCCACCGTCTCGCGCGGGCTCGACAGTCCGCCATGGCGCTGAAGGCGCTCCCGAAGCCAGCCCGTCGCCCCTGTCGTGTCGCCCTGCAAGAGCGCCGCGTCGAGGTCTGGCAGCGCCGCGCGCATGGCGTGGTGCAGGCACTCCGCATAGACATTTCCCAACGTGTAGGTCGGGAAATAGCCGAACAGTCCGACAGCCCAATGCACGTCCTGAAGGACGCCGTTCGACGGGCGATCCACCGCAACGCCGAAGTCTGCAAGGAAGCGGTCGTTCCACGCGGCCTCGAGGTCACCGGTCCCAAGGTCACCCGCGATCAGAGCGCGTTCGAGGTCGAAGCGCATCATGATGTGCAGGTTGTACTGCACCTCGTCAGCCTCGGTGCGGATGAAGCCCGGCTGCACCCGATTGACCGCCGCATAGAAGGCGTCCGCATCGGGCGCACCGACCGCGCCGAACCGCTCGGTCATCCGACCGAACAGCCAGCCCGAGAAGGCCCGGCTGCGCCCGATCTGGTTCTCGTAGATGCGGCTCTGGCTTTCGTGGACCCCCATCGAGACGCCCGCGCCCAGCGGCGTCAGCCGATAGGCCGGATCGATACCAAGCTCGTAGCAGGCGTGACCGACCTCGTGGATGGTCGAGTAGAGGCAGTTGAACGGATCGCTCTCGACGATCCGGGTCGTGATCCGCGCATCGTCGCCCGAGCCCGACGAAAAGGGATGCACCGCAAGGTCGAGCCGCCCGCGGGCCCAGTCATAGCCGAAGGCGTCTGCTACTTCGCGGGCAAGCCCCAACTGCCTGTCCGCCGGGAAGTCGCCGCCCAGCGGCGGGGGCTGCCAGCCCGACCCAAGGATCGCGGACCGCAAGGCGACCAGCCGGGGCCGCATCCGGTCGAACATCGCGGCCACCGTCTCGGCATCCGCTCCCGCCTCGTAGTCGCTCAGAAGTGCGTCATAGGCATCGCCGCCCTCTGCCAGACAGGCAGCCTCCTCGCGCCGCAAGGCCACGACTTCGGTCAGGACGGGCAGGAAGGCAGCCACGTCCTCGCCAGCCCGCGCCTCGGCCCAGATGCCCTGCGCGACCGAGGTCACGCGCGCAATCTCTTCCGCCAGCCGTCCCGGCACCTTCAGCATCCGCGCATGGCTGCGGCGGATGTGGCGCACCTGCGCCTCGGCCACGGGATCGTCAACCTCGACCGCCTCGAGCCATTCGGCCAGACGCGGATCAGTGCGCCGCGCGTGCAGCACCCCCTCAAGCGCCGCCATCTCCTCGGACCGCTGCGTGGCAGCACCACGCGGCATCACCGTCTCCTGATCCCAGCCGAGCCGTCCCGCGACCTGCGCCAGCGCCTCGGTCTGGCGCTGGAACGCCATCAGATCGTCATAGACCGTCATGCCGTGCCCTCGCGGATCGAGCCTGCGCGCGGATAAAGCGTCAGGTGCCGCGCCCGCAGGATCAGCACCCACAGCACCACCGCCATCACCTGATGGGTGATCGCCATATGCGGAGAGGCCGCCGTCAGCACCGTCCATATGCCGATCCCGACCTGAAGCACCATCGCCCCCATCACCATGTGGAACGCTCGTCGCGTCACAAGATGAGCCGAGCTGCGTCCGCGCAGCCAGACCACAACCGCAAAGGCGAACAGGAGATAGCCCGACATGCGGTGGATGAACTGCACCAACCCCGGATTCTCGAAGAACGCGGCCCAGGCAGGCCGACCCGGCACATAGAAGGCATCCGCCGGAAAGAACTGCCCGTTCATCAGCGGCCATGTCGGGAAGCCCCGGCCTGCGTCGATCCCCGCCACCAGCGCGCCAAGCAGCACTTGAAGGAAGGCGAAGTGCATGAGGCCCGTCGATAGCCCGAAAAGCCGCGCCTCGCGCCCGCGCCGCGCCTGCATGAGGTCGGTCTCGCTCCGCCCGAGCAGCAGCGCATACCACGCGATCAGTCCCAGGATGACGAAGGCGAGCCCCAGATGCGTCGCAAGCCGGTACGAGGCCACGTCGACCCTCTCGCCCGAGAGCCCCGACGAAACCATCCACCAGCCGATCGCACCCTGCAGGCCACCCAGCGCGCCCAGCAGCAGAAGCCGCCCCGTCCATCCGGGCGGAATGCGCCGCGCGATCAGGAATCCCAGGAAGCCCACGACCCACACGAGGCCGATCACCCGCCCGAGTTGGCGGTGCCCCCACTCCCACCAGTAGATCGTCTTGAACGCCTCGAGGCTCATGCCACGGTTCTGCAACTGGTATTCGGGAATCGCCCGGTACTTGTCGAACTCGACCTGCCACTCGGCCGCCGACATCGGCGGCAGCGCCCCCGTCACCGGGCGCCACTCGGTGATCGACAGACCCGAATCCGTCAGCCGCGTCAGCCCGCCCACAGCGATCATCACGGCGACGAGTGCAAACAGCACCATCAGCCAGACCCGGATCGCGCCCCGCGCCCCCCGGCTCGCCCGGCCGATCGCACCGGTCTGGGCCGCTGCCGGACGCGCGTCCGACCCGACCTCCTCGAAAATGCTTCGCTTGCCTGCCATGTCGCCCCGCCGTCCTGTGCCGGGACACTAGGCCCCCACCCGGGGGTCATCAAGGCCCGCCGCCCCCGCGTTTTGCCGCAACCCCGCGACGGCTCGCCAAAGCGTGTCTGGATCGCGAGACCGTTCACGAGCATTCTGACACCAACGCCATCCCCGAGGTTCCCATGCGCCCGACCCGCCGGTTCCTTCTGTCCCTCGCCGCGACCGCAAGCGTCGGGGCAGCCCTCGCCGCTGGCCTTCTGCCCTCCACCGCCCGGTCCGACGCGGTTCTCGCCGAGGACGGCCTGGCGCTCTCGGGCTACGATCCGGTCGCCTATTTCACCGCGGGCGAGCCGCGCGCGGGCGATCCTGCGATGCATGCCGACTGGGGCGGCGCGCGCTGGCTTTTCGAAAGTGCGGCCAACCGCGACGCCTTCCTCGCCAACCCCGATGCCTACGCGCCGCAGTTCGGCGGCTACTGCGCCTGGGCGGTGGCCGAAGGCGATCTCGCGCCCATCGACCCCGAGGCGTGGCGGATCGAGGGGGGCAAGCTCTACCTCAACTACTCGCAGCGCATCCAGGCGCGCTGGGAAGCGGACATTCCCGGCAACATCGCACGCGCCGAAGCGAACTGGCCCGGCCTCGCCGACTGAGGTCTACTGCAGACGCCGCGCGATCTGGCGCAGCATTCCGTGGAAGGTCTGCACCTCGGCCCGCGTCAGGCCAAGACGCGCCCACATGTTTCGCAAGGCAAGTCGCATGCCCGCCGCCTTGTCGGGCGGAAAGAAGAACCCCGCCGCCTCGAGCCGTTCCTCGAAGTGGTCCCCCAGCCGCTGCACTTCGATGCCGCTGGCGAAATCCGTACCCGCCAGCGTCCGGACCTCGGGGGCGACGGCGGCGGTCTGCCTGCGCCACTCGTAGCCCATCAAGAGCACGCATTGCCCAAGGTTCAGCGACGGAAAGTCCGGGTTGACCGGCACCGTCACGATCGCCTGCGCCAGCGCCACGTCCTCGTTCTCAAGGCCCGCCCGCTCGGGCCCGAAGAGTACGCCCACCCGCTTGCCCGCCCCGGCCAGCGCGCGTGCCTGCTCCATCGCCCGCTCGGGCGTGACGACCGGCTTCGTCAGGTCGCGCCCCCGCGCGGTCGTCGCGAAGACATAGTCGCAATCCGCGATGGCCGCCTGCACATCGGCATAGGGCGGCGGCTCCAGCAGCCGCCCGGCCCCGCTCGCCATCGCGATGGCCTTGGGATTGGGCCAGCCGTCGCGCGGGTCCACCACGCGTAGCCGCTCCAGCCCGAAGTTCAGCATGGCGCGGGCGGCCGCCCCGATGTTCTCGCCCATCTGCGGGCGCACGAGGATGAAGGCGGGCGGGATCATCGGCACTCCGTCGGATTGTCTCGCCGCCTGATAGGCCAAGCCGGGCCGCCCGGCAACGCGCCAGCCAGCCCGTTTTCTGTCCACAAGTATCCTCGGGGGGTGAATTGGCCGCAAGGCCAAGAGGGCGGCAGACGGCCCCCCTCGCCCCGCCCGGGTCACGTGCGCCGGTGGCCAAGCCCACACAACTGCGCTAGGAACGCCCGACGCCGCGCGAGGAACCGCCCATGACCGACACCGACCGCCCGCAGACCTACCTCGTAACCCCGCCCGAGTTCGACCTCGAGACATTCCCCGACCGCCTCGCGGCCGTCCTCGACGGCGCACCCGTGGCCTGCCTGCGCCTCGCGCTCGCCACCAAGGACGAGGACCGCATCGCGCGCGCTGCCGATGCCCTGCGCGAGGTCGTCCATGCCCGCGACGTGGCCATCGTGATCGAAAGCCACCTCTTGCTCGTACCGCGCCACGGCCTCGACGGTGTCCACCTGACCGACGGCGCGCGCAGCCTGCGCTATGCCCGCAAGGAATTGGGCGGCGACGCCATCATCGGCGCCTTCTGCCGCACCTCGCGCCACGAGGGCATGAACGCGGGCGAGGCGGGCGCCGATTACGTC
>JANPJD010000063.1:0-15726 GCA_031425325.1 Rhodobacterales bacterium
CCATGGCCCGCGATATACGCGGCCCCCGGCGCTTTTGCCAGAGCGGGGCCATTTCGCCCTTGACCCCGCTGGGTGAAGTTCCTACGACACGCCGCAGTCGAGACATGCGGTCCTCGGCGGGCCGATGTCCCCGATCCTGCCACTGGCACAGGTCGCTGCGACGGGGTCCAGACCGCTCGACGGGACGGTGAGGGCGGGTAGCTCAGTTGGTTAGAGCACGTGACTTTTAATCATGGGGTCGAGGGTTCGAATCCCTCCCCGCTCACCAAATTCCTAAGGGAAATTAAAGCGTTACGGGGCGGTTGCTTCGGCAATCTCGGCCCGTCCGAACTCAGATCAGTATCGTGTCAGGAAAAGCGAAGAGACAGATCTCGTCGCGATAGATGAGCGGTTTCCAACTGAAAACAGGTTCTGTTTGCCCACATTTCCGGGACAGAATCTCAAAGTCGACCATACTTCAGGTACACATTCTTTGATGGGTGTTGCCGACATGTAAGTCTACCCAACACCGCGGCGTCGCTAAGGTGCGGATCAAAGATCGTCGTCGCTCCACGCTTCATCAAGCGTTTCGGGCGGCGGGAGGTGGCCGTAGAATGCCTGCCGATGCAGGTGAATGTTAATGCGAGCCGAGTACATCTTCGGCATAGAATCAATTGCGAACGCCTGTCCAGCGGCAGCGCCTTCAATCAACTGCTCACCCCAAATGCCGAGGCCGCCAGTCCACTTTGGACTATTGGTGATCCTTTTGGCGGCTGACTGAAATGTCAGAGGTTCGTCATTGTCCCGAGCAATGACCCAGCCATTGTCCGTTGGGTAGTCAATTCGGTTTTTCGGTGCGCTGGCATGTCCATAGGCTCTTGGTTTGGTAGAGCCCCAGTCACCGTAGATCATCCTCGGATGGTTCGTGAACTTTCGAATTTGTGCTAAGAGGTCGCGGTTAGAAAAGCTGCGCTCCCCTATTCCATCGAAAACTGTGAAGTCACTTGGAAACGAGGTGCAACATATCGCTATGGGGATTTCGGGCGGAATTCCCGAAAAGAAACTTGTGATATAGCCTGCTGCCAGAGGCGCGATCTCAATGGCATTGTCCACAAGTCCAAAATCGAACACAATGGCGTAGTCTACTGCACCCTCAGCGGAAAGTTCTGCTACGAGACTGGGCATCCAGTTTGGAATTCCCGGCCCTACATCCGACGCCATGTTCATTCGCAGGCAAAACATGCGGTCGTTCTCCCTCGCCCATTCTATCTGAGCCCGGGCGCTCTCAAGCGTTGACCCCGCCATTAACAGGCATGGGTTCGCATTTGGGTAGGGAAGGATAAGTGCATGCCAAACATCTAAGGCAGCGGGTTTCTTCGCCAACTCGCCCCAGGCATCTTTCGCTGTGTTCTGGTTTTCCCCGGGCTGATAGTACGTGTCAACATCAATGAAATAGGGCCTTCCATGGTAGGCATCCTCAAACTTGTCGACGGCCTTGGACAGCGGAGTCGTTGCCATCCAAGGAGCCAAAAGCACAAGTGGGGTGAGTCGATCCTTGGTGCTACCCGGCAGTTCCTTCAATCCACTTAGTTCAGCGCGGCGAATACATAGCGTAACTAGGTAGTCCCTTACGTCCATATCCCCCGCCACCCCCTTCACACCATTTGGAGTTTGATTTCCATCGCCGCCGTCGAAACGCCAAATCTTCGGGCGAGGTCCTCAATTACCTCACTGGTCATCGGCCCAGTATAGTCTGCCGTGGCCTTTGCAAGCAAATGAGATGGGATGACGAGGTCAGAGGCAAGCCGATTTGCCTCATACTCAATCTGAATTGGTTGGTTTGGCGCGCGTAGAAGAACATTCTCAGACCACCCGCCTTCTTCCACAATTCGGTCCCTGTGCAATAGGAAATGTGCCAACTCGTGTGCGAGTGTGAAGCGCTGGCGGTGCTTGGCCTCATGACGATTGACGCGGATGACAAAGTCTCCTTCCTCTTGACTGATTTGCCCAGAGGTGCCTCGCGGCAGCGTTGACAATAGTACCTTGACCCCGAGCCGCTCGGCTATCGCCCCCAGTTTGACCGGGTGCTCGGCGAGATATCCGTCAATATCCTGCCTAACCTCGATTGGAAGGTTCATGTATTCCCGAGAAGGCGACTTAACCTCCCAGCCGGTTGAGGTCACCATGTCCTGATTGCTCCCGTCCATTATTCTTCCTTCATTTTGGTCAGGCCTCGCCTGGGCCCTCATTGTTTTGGTACGGATCGGGTTCTGGTCCCCCGCCCTGCATACGCATTGCTACACGCTCAAGCACTTCGTCTAGCTCTCCGCGCTGCGCCATCTCGCTCAGAATTTTGTGGCCCAACTCGTCATTCAAGAGGGCCACCTGTAGAGCCGCTGGAAGTGCGTCTCTCACCTTAGCGTTCACGCTGGGCTCCAATTCTGCAGCCATAGTCTCGCTGATCTTGACCGCTGCTGCGTCCTTTGCTTCGCTTGCGGCCTCCGTCTTGATCTCCCGCAAGGTCTTGAATGCTACCAAACCGATGACGAGCGCTCCGACTGTTACTGCAAGACCGACGGCACCAAGGAAGATCGTTACAACGGTGAGCAACAAATCAACGTAGTCCGCCCGTGTCGGGTCAACATGCGCCGTTTGGCCACTTCCTGGCAGTCCCCATCCAAACCAGATCACCATGGCAGCCACAGCGGCGAACCCACCGATGATCGAGCCAAGGATCGACGCGCTAACCTTGCCCATGCAGCTTTTCGCGTGTCATGACACCTCTACATGGAACGTATCGAGAACAAATCAATGGCACCGCTAAACTATAGACGTGAAGACGTCGATGGGGAATCCCCCAGAGTGACATCGAATCAGCTAGAGAAGGTCTCCGCAGGGCCCGATCTCAGTGTTGTTCCAGCGACGGGAACCCGAGGGCCTTCATCCCGTCGCAGGCAGCTTCCCGCAGGGCGGGCAGGTTCATCAGCTCGACCTCGGCAGCGTGGATCGCGACCATGGCCACAGTGGCTGCGTCGTAGCCCTTCGCCAGAGCGCTATCGAGATGCGCGACGATCCGGTCCCGCAGCAGCCTCGCCAGCTCGGTCTCAAGATTCTTCACGACTTGCCTCGATCGCATCGAGGCGCTTGCGAAGGTCTTCGAGCTGTGGCCTGAGAACGTCCATCAGCGCGACCATGGCGCCCTTGGCGACCGCCTTAAGGGTCGCCTTCGTGACCGCCTCGCCAAGTTGCTTCTCGTGGCGCTTCAGCACGTCGCCGATGGCCTTAAACCCCTTCGCCGTCTCGTTGACGAGCTTCTGCGAGGCGGAAGCCGGAGCCACAGGTTGCCGCTTCGCCTGCATCCGCTTAATCGTGTCGTTCGCCTCGTTCAGGCGATCGACCAAATAACCGATGTGGCCCGCGTCGAAGTCTGCGGGATCGAGGTCCGCCATCAGCTCGCCTCCAGCGTGATCGTCGCCGCCACGTCGTCGCGGTTCTGTTCGCAGGCGAACCAGACGCCAGCTTTCACCGCCGTCGTGTTCGTTTGGAACATCGAGACGAGGTTGGTCGCCGTCGGAGTGTCCGAGGCATTGGTCGGCGCGTCATCGAGTTGCAGCGAGCCGCCATTGGACGCGACGACTTCGATCCGGCTGACCTCACCGATCACGCTTGCCCAGTCGACCAGGACAAGGCCCTCGGTCACGCCCGTCGTCACGACGGTCGGGAGCCCGAAGATCGAACCGCCGAGCGGGTCGATGCGTCCGGCGTCGTCCAGCCCCGTCAGGTCGTTCGCAGCTTGGGTCGAACACGCGACCATGATGCGATGCCCCGGTGTCTTATGGATCGCCGAAAGCGCGTTGCGAAACGCATTCTTGAACGACTGCAGGTCGTCAATGACCGCCGTGAAGTCGTTGGCGTCGTCCAGCGTCGCCAGCACGGCGGCATCGACCGCGCTTGCCACAGCTTCCCGAAGCAGCCGCTCGACAAAGACGACCCCGCGCGGATCGGTCGAGCGCCAGAGCTCATCGGACGCGACCGTGATCGCAGCCGCCATACGGGGGCCAAAGCTCTTCGCGACGAGATCGAGCCCCCGGACGCGGACCGGCTTGCCTTCGGCGATCTCGTTCGCCTGAAGGGGATTGGCCGCCGCGATGATGCGAGTGTGAAAGGGCGCACGATGCAGCGCCCCGTCGGCGATTGCGCGGGCGAAGATCGAGGAACCCGCCAACGTGTCCATGTAGGACGCAATGATCGTGGACGTGCCCGCCAGTTCGGGGAGGTTGGCTGTCGATCCGCCCGCCACGACGTTCTTCAGGATTGCCTGCGCCGCCAGTGGCGCGCCGTTCTCCCGAGCGAAGTCGAGGGCGGCGTCCGGTCGACCGTGACCGACCGCCAACGCTTTGCAAACATGAAAAAACGTCGAGCGTTCGGCAGTTTCCTTGGCTGCCGCGCGCAGTTGTGCGAGTGTCTGGTTCATCTGAGGCCCCTGGTTGCTTTCGCCGACGATCTGCGAAGGTCGAGGCGACGGCGAGTTAACAGGGTGCTTCGCCCGGGAATGATCCGCCTGTGGCTGCGGCCAAACCTAGGGCCTTGAGTAACAGCAACAACCGGGGAAGGTTCGTTTGTCTTCCGGCGGGCCGCAGAACGCCGCATTTTTGCCCCCGATTAGCTGGTGTAGCTTGGACCAGTGGTTTGATGGAGAAGAGCCGGGTGAAAAACTACTTAATTGGTGGCCTGCTTTGTCTTGTAGCGGCCTTGGCCTTCGGCATCGAGCCCGTGCAGCGCGTGATAAACGAGGCAACAAACCGAGGCACTTTGAGGGGTGTCGAGAGATGCCTGGACTATTCGAAGAGTGAGCTTCTCTCACAGGATGCCGTCAGGGCGACATGCGTTCAATCCTTTCATACCCGTCTCTACCTCCCAGACCTTGCGACGGGCCGAGCTGGACCGGAAATTGACCAAGGGAGGATGGGCTGGGGTGGCATGCTTGAGAACAAGACATCCGACCATGTGACTACCTGGGTACGTGTTGCAGTCAGCATCTTCGACGCGGACGGCAAGAAGAATGAGGTTTTCGCCGAAATCCCGACTTGGATAGACCCGATGGGCGAAGCGAAGTTCTGGGTAGAACTCCCCGACGTCGAGCGCGAACAGTTCAATGGAATCGAGTTTTGTAACGATGACGACAAGGCACCAAAAGCATGCATGGCGTGGGGTGTCACCGATCTGATGGGTCTAACCATTTAGGCTTCTGGACGAACACAGTTCTTGATGGCGCAAAGTGCGCGGTCAGCCAGTAGTAGCCGCCCAGACAGCGGCCCCATGCAGCAAGGCGACCCTTTGGAAGCCACACGCGGGAAGCAGCTTCGCCAAGCGTCGGGCCGATCCGATCTGATGCGCGGCCAGGACCTCGGCCAGCTCCGGAATATCCGTCGCCGCCTCGATCACCTCTCTCGATGTGAACGGTTGGTCGCCGACGGCGAGCCACAGCGCGCGGGCGAGGTCAGCCGTCGGGGGCGGGGGTCGAAGTCGGGCCAGTTCCCGTTCGAGCTCCGCGATCCGATCGAGGGCCGCCCGCCACGTCGTCGGGGTCGGGCCGTTCGCGTCGTACCGCTTCGGGACAGCGTCGTACACGAGGGGTTCGCCCCTTCCGGGGGCCTTCGGTAGGGGCGACGCGGAAAACGCCCCTACGGCGATTTTCTGAGGGGCCACAGCTCTCACCTCCATTCGCAGCGTTATGTCAAATCAACCTGAACGAGAAACCTGTCCGGATGACTGAAGTCGACGGGGGGGCGGTCCGCCGTCGGGGCTTCAGCCACAGTTTGAGGCTACCCCCCCGCCCGCCAAAGCTACTTCACCTCGATCACGTTACCCATGACGATGATCGAGTTGTTCATGTGTCGCAGTACCTCGATCAGCATCTGCATCTGGAGCGATCGGAGGTCATCCGCCGATAGCGTGGGGAACGCCGTCTTGATCTCGGCCAGCTTTTCTACCGCTGCTTTGAGCATCGGTTCGTTCATTCGTTCTTCTCCTCGTTCTGCCTCAAGCGGGCTTTGCTTCTGTTTCGTCGGTCGTGGCCCCGCCAAGGGGCCCTTCGACCCCTCGGGGGGTTAGGGGGGGTTGGACGGAGGGGGGGTCGAAGAGGGGTCGAAGGGGGTTGGAGGGGGGGTCGAAGCTGG
Source organism: Rhodobacterales bacterium (assembly GCA_031425325.1). Classification (GTDB taxonomy): domain Bacteria; phylum Pseudomonadota; class Alphaproteobacteria; order Rhodobacterales; family Rhodobacteraceae; genus Aliitabrizicola. The sequence goes on from JANPJD010000063.1 coordinate 6,159, forward strand.
GGTTGGAGGGGGGGTTGGCGTGCCACCAATGGGGGTTGGAGGGGGGGTCGAAGGCGTCAACTCGAGATGTCCGACCCGTCGTGAGGGCGGACCCGTGAAGACGGTTTGAATGGCGCCAGCCGTAAGCAAGCGCTCCATCGCGATCCTGAACGCGGGCTGTGTTATGCGTTCAGAAGCAGGATGGGCGGCGAACACCTTGGGCGCGTAGGTGTCGCGTCCACTGGCGTTCACGCGACGCAGCTGCCCGTTATGAAGGTCGAGCAGCTTCAAGAAGACCGCCTCCGCGTCAACCGATACAGCGCCCGCCCGTGCTGGCGCTCCGATGACGACGAACCGCCCGTTGTCGTATCGCAGCGTCAGCTCGGTCCCGGTTCGATTGTAGTTGTTCTTCTTGTTCGAGAGGCGGCGTTCATCGGGATCGCGCTCCTCGTTCTTCTCGCTGAAGATCCGCTCGAAGTAGAGCCGCGATCGGACCGAGTTATTCCACGCTGTGGACCCGGACGTCCCCGAACCAGAGCGCATCCCGTCGACCGAAGGATGCGACAGCAAGACGACGGCGCACCCGTGTTCGATCGCCACCCGGGCCAGGAGCTGGATGAATTGCCGCACCTGGACCCGCTTGATCTCGTCGCCGGGGAAGACATCCGCCGACGTGTCGATCACGACCAAGGCCACGTCGAGGTCGGAGATGTGGTCGACCAGCTGCGCGTACAGCTTCGACGGTTCGAGCTGACCAGAGGCGAGGTTCGCGAGAAGCGCGTCCAGGCCTGCGCGCGACCACAGGTGCAGGTCATCAAGCCGGTCGAGGTCGATCGCCTCGGCTGCCGCGATCGCCTGCGTCCGCCGATCGAGGTCGTCGTTGTCGTCCTCGGCCGAAAAGAAGAGTGCCATCCCTCGCTTGACCTCGAGCCCCAACCACTTCTCCCCGCTCGCAACACTGGCGGCGAGTTGAAGCGCCAGCAGGGACTTGCCCGTGCCGCCGTCGCCCCCGAAGAGCGTGACCTTCTTCATCGGGATGAGGCCGGGCACCAGCCATTCCAACTGTGGTATGCGCTTGCCCTTGAGGGTCGAGGCGCGCCGCGGTCCGGGGTCGCCGTCGTCGCGTTCGACCCGGCTTCGGTTCAAGACCATCATCTCGACAAGCTCGCGCCCGTGGTCGATGAAGTAAGGGGTCGCGTGCGGGTGGGATTCCCGGAACTGCCGGATCGTCTTCGACAGCGAGTATGGGATGTACTTCGCCCCCTTCTCGCGGCGGTAGAAGCCCGAGCCCTCGAACAGCCGTTGCGCCTGCTCCTGGTTTCGCGTCCAGCGGACGATCTTCGCGAGCAGCCGGTAATCCTCTTGCGACTTGTCGCAGCCGGGCGGGTAGGGTTGATCGAGCGCGCCCGCCAGCCCGACCGCGATCGCCTGATCCGATCGCCGCTGCGGCTCGTCCTCAATATCGACCAGCGCGACCCCTTCGGGCATGCCGCTCAAAACGTCGGCGAGTTGAGCGGGCAGCGCGACGATCGCGTGGTCCCGCTCGACGTTGCCCGTGCAGAGGATGAACCGCTCGCGGTCGTAGACCTCAACGTCGTCGCGATGACGCCCGCCGCCGACGTAGCCCCGCAGCCACACGTGCGTTCCCTTGCCCGACACCGATCGCTCGGAATACGTGACGAAGTGTTCCCTGATCCGCTGATGGACCGCCTCGCCCTCGGGCGAGGGTACGTCGAGGTCGATCACGGCGTAGGGGTCGGTTGCGGTTAGCAGGAACCCGATGGCTGCGGGGTTCGATTGGACGCAGGCGTCAAACGTCGACCAGCTCGACAGATCGTGGATTGAGATGCGTTGCCACGTGATCGGGTGGCGAGGGCTCTTGTCGGGCTTGCCCGTCGCCAGGTCGATGACCAAGGTTGCGACGGCCCACTGTGGCAAGGCGCGCAGCTCGCTCGGGATGTTGTACCAGTCTGGATTCACGTTCGACCACCTAGTTGAACAGGGGTGCGACCTGGCCCCGGCTGCCGTAGGATGGCGGCGAGGCTTCACGCACGTTTGCAGCGGGCTGTGGTGGTTCATCGGATGAAGTCAGGGCGGGGTTGGCACCCCCGCCCTGTTTCGTCGTTAGGCGGCCTTGAAACCAAACGTGTCTTCACCCCCTGCCACAATTTGGTAGAGTTCGGCGAGGAGGTCTTGCGTCCATGGCAATGCAAGCACTTCGTCCTGTGCCATGCCCATCACGAAGATCGGCAGCTTGTCGCCTGGCACCTGCACGCCCCGCACTTCATAAGGTGCTGCAACGATCATCAGCGTCGGACGGTCGCCCTGATACTCGTCGGCGAAGATGTTACGCAGGCGGTAGTCGTGTTCGGGCATGATTTCGAAGAACGACTCATCATCATCGAAGTCCATGTCAATCCCATTCGGTATGCACAGATCGGCCAGCTTAAGTTTTTGGTTTTCCATTCGCAGGATTCCTCCTATTTGCGATTTCAAGTGTAACGATGCGAGATTGCCCTTAGGATAGTCAGGCATCGCAGCGACTGTGGTTCCTACCCACAGCCTCCTAGCCCCCCGTCCGCGTCATTGCGGCGGGGGGATTCTTACCCAGCCTTGCGGCGGATGGGGTTCGGTTGGCGGAAGCGAGCGGCCAGAAACGCCTCTAGGTCGGCGATGCGGTAGTAAACAGCGCCTCCGATCTTTGCGCAGGTCAAACCGTTCGGTTCCAACTCATAATTTCTGAGGGTCTGGGTCGAGATACCCAGTTGCTTCGCAGCGTCCTGCCGCGAAATGACTTCCTGCAACATAGGCAGGGTGGTCGAGATAACTGTCTTCACGGGTAACGCTCCCTAGCAGGTGGCGGCGATACCCTTCGATAAGTGATTCGGTCGTTCGACAATACGGGCAAACAAAACTGTAAGAATGCCCGTAGACTACTTGCGCTTCTGGATTATCTTCCGAACGCGTTCAAAGTTCTTCTTTGCTCTCGTCGTCTCCCCAATCTCTTCATTGTTTTTCTCGTGAGGCTGCTCCTCTGGCAGGTACTTTGTCGCTAGGTGGTTGATTGCCTTTGACCACTTCATTGGTTCGACTAAAGCCCCGTGTTTCTTTAGTTCAACTAAACCGCTGGTCAGCCACCAGTACTCCATGCGTATCGTTGCGTCCCTAGCACTCATCTCATTCTCAGATCGACCAAGCCTTTTGAAATCTAGTCCCAGCAAATGGAGGCGGAGGAAGAAATCGTCTGGGAGTAGCTTGGGATCAAGAGTGGGCACCGCATCCCGGACAACCTGATATGCTTTCTTGTCTTGGTACTCGATAGCGGCATTGTAGAGCTCGATCGCTCTCTGATGGCGGTTTTCGGCAAGTATCTCTTTGCTGCCACCGAGCTTTGCCTCTTCTTCTGTCGGTTCGAGCGTATAGCGAAGCGCGTACTTCACCGCCCCGCCCCCATGATCGAGGCCACCCGTTCCGAGGCCTCGCGCAGCGGATCATCCATTAGATGTGCATATCGTTGCGTCGTCTGTGCCTGCGTATGACCGAGCATCGCCCCGACGATGGGGAGCGACAGACCGGACGAGACGAGTACGCTAGCCACACTGTGCCTCAACGTGTGGATCACGATCTCCCCAGTCGGAAGTCCTGCCGCCTTCGCGACGACCGCCCACTGATGCTTTACGTTCTGCCGGTGCTGGCCCTCGACCTTGCCGGGGAACACGAACGGACCTTTGCGTTCGATTCCGCGCAATAGATCGATGGCCGCAGCCGAAAGCGGAACGCGATGTTCCGTCCGCTGCTTCGTCGTCGCCCCCGGCTTCACCCATCGTCCGGCATCTAGATCGAGGTCGTCCCACCGCATCGACAATACCTCTGTCTTCCTCGCACCAGTCCAAAGCAGAAGGGTGAAGATAGTTGCCGCCTGGCGGTCGGGGAGCGCCGCTAGAGCCTTGGTCAGCGCTGTAATCTCGTCCAGCGTCAGATACCGCGTCCGCTTCGTTTCCTGATTTCGGTCGACCGATTTCACGACGTTGACTGTGGCCATCTGCCAGCGGACCGCGAGTGACATCATCTTGCTGAGGACGGCAAGGATACGGTTCGCCATCATCGGGGCGGCCTTGCTGACCTGTCGATGGTAGCCCTCTACGTCGCTGTAGGTCAGCGCATCAACGCGCGTTTTTTTGAAGTGAGCGCGGATACCCTTGCGGTCGTCCGTCCCGTGGATCGCCCGCTTGTATTGGTCGCGTGTGTTGGGGCGCAGCTTGGGGAGGTAATCGGTCTCGAAGCGGTCGCAGAGGTCCGCCATCGTCTGCGCCTGTCGCGCCTCGTCCAACTCGGCGAGGGGGTCTTTCCCCAGGCGGGCGCCCGCACGAATGTCCGCGGCGTATTTGCGGGCGGATGCACAGGTCCAGGTCTTCGTGTCGCCGATGGTGTATCGACGTTCCCGGCCGGCCACAGAATAGCTAACCACATACGATCTGGCGCCGCCCGCAGTCAGGCGGACCCCGAAACCCGTCACCATCGTATCGAAGATCATCTGCATGCCTTTGGCGGGCAAGGGTAGGTCTCTGACCGTCTTGTCGTCCAGCTTTAGTCCGCTTCGCTTGGGCATCGTATCAGGCCTATATCAGGAAAACTCTTGGCAGCGGTTCGCGCTCGCCATATCCCGTTATCATCGCTTATCGACGGATAAGTAACTGATTTCATGAGGTTACGTCAGAATAAAGGCAGAAGTCTAACGAAACCAAGGCCTTCGAAAAGCGGTCTGCGCCTCCCTTTTAATCATGGGGTCGAGGGTTCGAATCCCTCCCCGCTCACCAAGTCCCACTGTTGCATCAGGTACCTAGGTAGGCCAAGTAATGATCCTTGGCGGGTCAAGGTCGCATGAGGACCGTACTAAGAAACTTTAGTCGCTTCATCGAGCCAAGCTGGGTCTTCGCCTTAGGCTGGTCATGGGAGATTGTCAGCGAGGGGCGCTCTATCTTCACATTGCCCTTGTAAAGAAGACTGGGAATCTTTCAGCTTCCTGCCCCTCGCGAGGTTCTTCAGCCGGATTTAGAAAGCTAACCGCGTCTACCCCGGCGGCACGACGAATCGCTTCAATCTGCTGGGGAGCAGTTAACTCGGCAAACCCTTCGATGTATGTTTCACCGGCGCCTGCCTCTAGGATGAGTTTTACTTCACTTTCACTCATCCACGCTGTAACCAAGTCGCCGGGGATTGCTTTGTAGGCAGTTGTACCATCTATAAGGCTTGACAATACATATGCCGCCACCCCCCCTGATTCATTGAGGGTTATCGCCTCAACCGATCCAATTCGGTCATTCTTGGTGTCGACTACCAAAGCACCTGAAGTTACCTCCAAGAAGCTCGCGGCTGAGTAAAGCTTAAACGGTGTGGGACTGCTGCCGCACTCCGATCTATCGGCAAATCGAACGACCTCTTCTTCCATCACCCTTTTCTGAAATCCATTGCAGGTCCGGAAGTTCATACCAGAGGATTCGTCGGCTGGCACAAAAAACCCAATAAACCGATCTTCAGGATTTAGGGATTGCCATAGCGTTAACTCAATTGGGTTCTTGACGGCACCTAATTCCATGTCTTGCCCGGAGGCGCTGGTACCAAGGGAAAGCAAAGTAAAGGCTGCGAGCGAAATAGCGGTCTTCATTCCAGCTTCCTCCATGGATTCCAAGAGAAGATAGCAAACTCTTCAGATTTTTTCAATCTCACCGAGTAAGGAGTTGCGGTTTTGGATGCCCTTCGCAAAAGGAAAACCTCTGAGGAATTGGCATAGACCAGATAGTCAGTTGAAGAAGAAAGGATCTGTGTGTTCTCCGCGGCAGAGACGTTGGGAATCTTTGTTGTCTTATCGATGGGAACAATGATAACGCTATCCAGATCGGGCATCTGACTTATTGCCATCTGCCGACCTTTCTTTGAGGCAACTGAATAGCAGAATAAGCATAGCAGTGCAATGGCGACCAGAATCACTAGATACCTAATTTTACCTATACCGCGAGAGGCAACCGTCCATAAGGGCAATGCCAATATCACGGCAAAGATCATCAGACTAAATAGAGGGACAAAATACACTAGGTCAAATTCTTCGCCGAGGTCAGGAATAATGGAAAAGTACGCGCCAACGAGTATTTCCTGTTGCGATATGCCAAGCTCTGACAAACGGAAGCCATAAACATCGTAGTAGGAATGCAAATACGTAAAGCCGAGAAAGTAGGGTAGACCCACAGCAACTAGTGCAAAAACTATTTGACTAAACAGATTGTCAGACATCACTGTTGATATCCATCATTTTTTGGGCCTCTTTCTGAATCTACCTGGATAGTCGACCATTTGAGCTCGTCAGTCAATAAAGGGCACGTGTGATCCTAAGGCCGGTGCACGAAGCTTTAAGTGAACGCGCCCCCGTTTTGGCAGATGCCTCCATTGTTCCAGCCAGCGTAATCGACCACGGGTCGCGTCCTCCCCACTCGCCCTCCCCACTCCCCCTCCTTGCCCTCACCCGCCTTCGCTCTACGATGCCCCCGGGGAGGTGCCGCATGGTTGCCAATACGGTGCCGGTCTCGGCGGGTGAGGCGTTCGACGTGCTGCTCGCGGGCTGGCAGGCGCAGGCGGGCGGGCAGATGACGGCGTCGTGGATGCTCCACGGGCGGCCGGGCATTGGCAAGACCGAAGTCGTGCAGCAGCTCGCCGACCGGATTGGCGCGCGGCTGTTCGACCTGCGCCTGACCACGATCGAGCCGCAGGACCTGCGCGGCCTTCCCTATTACGACCACGACCGCAAAAGGACCGTCTGGTATCGGCCCGAGGATCTGCCCGACGACCCCGGCCAGCCCTCAATCCTGTTCCTCGATGAGTTGACGGCGGCGGCCCCGGTGCTGCAGCCCTCGGTCTATGGGCTGTTGCAGGAACGGCGAGTGGGGCGTCATCGGCTGCCGCCCTCGGCACTGGTCGTGGCGGCGGGCAATGGGGTCGAGGACGGGGCCATCGCCTATGAAATGGGGACCGCCCTGTCGGACCGGCTGATCCATCTTGCGGTGCGCGCCGATGCGGCGGACTGGATCGCGCGCTATGCCGTGCCGCAGGGGCTGCATCCGGCGGTCGTCGCCTTCATCCGCACCCGGCCCGACCTGCTCGAGACAACCGAGGATGCCCTGCGCCGGGGGCAGATGATCGCCTGCACGCCGCGCAGCTGGGCGCGCGTCAGCACCATCCTGCGCGCCGTCGCCGACCGGCGGCTGCGCGACGTGATGGTCGCGGGCACGGTCGGCGAGGCGGTGGCGGCCGAGTTCATCCTGATCGCCGAGGACATTGCCGCGACCGTGCAGGTGTCGGAAATGCTCGCCGCCGGGGTACGACAGCGCGTCGCGATGTATCCCGCGACGATGCACGGGCTGACGGCGCTGGTCTACGGCCTCGTCGGGCTGGCTGACGAATCCAGCCTGCCCGGCGCGATCGACATCATGGCCGAGGTGCGGCACCTGTCGGCGCTGCGCCCCGAGGCGGCCTTTGCGCGGATGCCCTTGGGAGAGCTTTGCACCTATGGATTCGAACTTCTGATCCGCAAGGCGCTCGACAACGGATGGCAGGCGGCGTTCCTCGGCTCGGCGGCCTATGCCGCCTATGCCGCCGAGCGCAAGGCCGCGGGCCTTGAATGAGCCGCCATTCCGAGCGGGCAGGGATCGCCCTGCGGGCACTGAACGAGGCTGATCCCGCGATGGCCGCGCTGGCGCTGTGGTGCGATCACCGCGACGGGGCCCAGGGGCGGGCCGCGACGCGGGGGACCATCATCACCTACGGGCCGGGGTTCGCCGCCCTGCCGAGGCACGAGCAGGTCGGGCTGGCCGCGCACCATGTGCTGCACGTGGCGCTTCGGCACAGTGCGCGGATGGCGGCTATGGAGGCGCGGATGGGCGAGGCCTTCGACGCCGAGGTCTATGGCATCGCCGCCGATGCCATCGTGAACGAGGCGCTCTTGGCCGCAGGCTATGCGCTGCCGCGCCCGGCGCTGGGGCTTTCGGCGCTGCTGGCAGAGGTCACAGGCCAACCCCTCGCCCCGCGCGAGGCGCTGGCCGAGTGGGATGCCGACCGCCTTTATATCCGCCTCATGCAGGGCGGACCGGGCGAGGGGCGCGCCGCCGACCGTGCGAAGCGGCATGCCAAGGCCAAGTCCTTCGAGCCGGACGTCGAGCAGGACAAGACGCGCGGCGCGCCTGCCGAGGCCGAGGATGCGGCACTCTGGCGGCAGCACCTTGCGCGGGCGCTCGAGGCGGGGCGGCTGGCGGGCCGGGGGATCGGGCTGATCGGGCACCGGCTGGCCGACATTCCCCAGCCCGCGACGCCGTGGGAGGTTGTCCTGCGCGGGCTGGTCACCCGTGCCGTCATCCAGGCGCCGCGCATCAGCCATCAGCGCCCTGCGCGGGCGTGGGTCGCCGCCGAGTCCGAGGCACGGCGGTCTGGCAGGCCGATGCCCGCGTTCCAGCCCGGCACGCTGCGCGACAGCGATGCGCCCCGGATCGTCGTCGGGCTTGATGCGTCTAGCTCGGTGGATGATGTGCGCCTTGGCCTCTTCATGGCCGAGATCGCAGGCATCGCCCGCCGGGCGGGGGCCGAGGTGCAGGTGATCGCCTTTGACGAGGCCCCGCGCCCGGCGCTGCGCCTCAATCCCGCGCGGTGGAAGGCGCAGCTTGCGGCGATGGAAGTGCCGCGTGGGGGCGGCACATCGTTCGCGCCGATGATCGCGGCGGCTGTGGCCTTGCGCCCGTCGATCCTTTTGGTGCTGACCGATCTCGAGGGCGATCCCGGCCCCGCCCCGCGCCTGCCGGTGATCTGGGCCGTCCCCGACGCCGCCGTGCCGCCCGACGTGCCGTTCGGCACGGTCCTGAGCCTCGCGCGCTAGCCCATTATTGCAGCAAGCCGCGCATGGGCCGAGACGGTCCGCAGGTCGAGCACCGCCTCGTGCAGCCCCTCGTCGCGCGCGAGCGAGATGAGATGCAGATCGCGCTCGGTCAGCGGCGGTGCGAAGAGCGTCTCGCGGATCAGGGCGGTCTCCTCGGGGTCGAGGCGCAGAACCTGCGGCCCGTTGTCGGACTGGATGGACACGAGGCTGAGCGGGGCGATTCGCGCCAAGTCGGATTGCTCGACCACCAGCCGCAGCTCGCCCAGTGCAAGGCCGCGCCGCGCTGCGATCCGGGTAAGGATCGACACGGCGCGCACCCGGAAGAGGTCGAGGCCACTCTCCTGCGCGGCCGTGTCGATCAGCCCTTCGCGCCGGGCTGGCGGGACGCGCAGGAACCGCATCTCGACCGCATAGACAGCTAGGAACATCAGAAGTGGCGCCTGCGCGATAGCAAGGGCCTTGTCCTGCCAGATCAGCGCGGCCACGCCGAACGGCAAGAGCGCCCCGAAATAGCGAAGCAACTCCATTTCGAATATCATCCGCCCGACGGTTCCGGCCGAGGCCCCGCGCCACGGTATCAGCGTGACCCGCCCCAGAAAGCGGCGGGGCAACTGGCGTGCCTCGAGCGCTGACGGGTTCAGCACGGTTTCCGGTGTGACGATGAACATCCGCTCT
>JANPJD010000064.1:0-84224 GCA_031425325.1 Rhodobacterales bacterium
CATCACGATGTCGACCTTGACCAGCCGGGCAAGGACACGTTTCGCCACCGGGCGGCGGGCGCACGCGAGGTGGTCCTCGCCTCGGCGCAGCGCTTTGCCATCATGGCCGAGCATCGCGGCGAACCCGAGCCGCCGCTCAGCGCGATCCTCGCGCGGCTTGCGCCGGTCGATCTTGTGCTGGTCGAGGGCTACAAGCGCGACCTGCATCCGAAGATCGAGGTCTTCCGGTCCGTAACGGGCCATGCCCTTCTCCAGCCGGACGATCCGATGATCCGGGCGGTCGCAAGCGACGCGGCGCTGCCCGCGCTGCCCGTCCCGTTGCTCGATCTGAACGATACGGCGGCGGTGGCGGATTTCATCCTGCGTGACCTCGGCCTCGGAGATGTTTGACACCGTTCTCGTGATCGACTGGTCGTCCGCCTCGTCGCCTTCGCCGCGCCGGGAAAGCGCAAACGCGATCTGGATCGGGCGCGCCTCGCACGATGGCGTGTCGAGCAGCTATCACCGGACCCGACGCGAGGCCGAGGCGGCTCTTATAGGAATGCTAAGCGCCGAACGACAGGCGGGGCGAACCGTGCTGGGAGGCTTCGACTTCGCCTTCGGTTATCCCGAGGGCTTCGCCGAACGGTTGACCGGCCAGGCGGGTGCACCATCGGTCTGGCACTGGCTCGACGCTCATCTGGTCGATGGCGAGGCCAACTGCAACGACCGCTTTACCCTCGCCGACGCGATAAACCGCAGCTTCGGGGGGGCGGGGCCGTTCTGGGGACGCCCTGCGTCCCTGGCGTTGGCCGACCTCCCCGAGACGAAACGGGTCGACTATGCGGCGCTCGGCCTCGCCGAACGACGCCGGGTCGAAAACAAGGTTACGCGGGCGCAGCCGGTCTGGAAACTTTATACGGCAGGGTCGGTTGGCGGGCAGGTCCTGACCGGATTGCCCCTGATCCATCGGCTTTCCCTACTGCCAGAGGTCGGGGTCTGGCCCTTTGGCGCGTGCGATGCGCCGATTGTTCTGGCCGAGGTCTATCCGTCGCTGATTGACGCCATCGTGTCCCGCGATGGCAGGCCGGGTGCGATCAAGGACGACATGCAGGTCCGAATTCTGGCATTGGCCCTGTGGCGGCTGGGACAGGCAGGTCAACTTGGAACGCTGTTGGCAGACGTGCCCGACTGGCCGGGCAGGATCGACGAAGGCTGGATTCTCGGGGCCGGGCACGAAGCGGCGCTGGCGGCAGCCCTGCCATGAGCGATGTCACGATCCTGCGCGGCCTGCCGCGCCATCAGCGCGCCGCGGCGGCGGCGCTTTACTGGCAGGCTTTCGGCGGTAAGCTTGGCCGCGTCCTTGGGCCGGACGCCCGCGCGCTGGCGTTTCTGGAGCGGGTGATCCGGCCGGACCATGCCATCGTGGCACTGGACGGGGCTGGCCGGATGCTTGGCCTTGCGGGGTTCAAGACGCCGCAGGGCAGCTTTGCCGGTGGCACCTGGCGTGACCTGTCCGAGATTTACGGCCCGCTTGGCGGGCTTTGGCGCGCAGCGCTTCTCCGCCTGTTGCAGCGCGAGGTGGACAACGCGCGCTTCCTGATGGACGGCCTTTGCGTGGCGCGCGAGGCCCGCGGTCAGGGTGTTGGAAGCCTGCTGGTCGAGGCGATCTGCCTCGAGGCCCGGACGCGCGACTACGCCGCAGTCCGGCTCGACGTGATCGACAGCAACTGGCGGGCGCGGGCGCTTTACGAACGGCTTGGCTTCGAGGTGGTGGGCGAGGAAAGCCTTGGCGTGCTGCGCCACGTCTTCGGGTTTCGCTCGGCCAAGACGATGGTGCGGCGGGTCGGGTAACGGCGGCGGGGTTTAATGCCCGCCTGCGTCGCCCTTGATCAGCTTGCGCCGCAGCCAGCCTGACAGGCTGTCCATCGCGATCACCAGAAGGATGATGAGGACCATGTAATAGGCGACCTCCTCCCAGTCCTTCTGGGTGCTGATCGCCTGCGTCAGCAACAGGCCTATCCCGCCGCCCACGATGGCGCCGATGATCGTGGCGGACCGCACGTTGCCCTCGAAGTAGTAAAGCACCTGGCTGAGCAGCACCGGCGTCACCTGCGGGATGACCCCGAAGCGCGCGCGCTGCACGGAGTTGGCCCCGGTGGAGCGCAGCCCCTCGACCTGCTTTTCGTCGATGTTCTCGAGCGTCTCCGAGAAGGTCTTGCCGAACGTGCCTAGGTCGGTGATCAGGATGGCCAGTGCGCCCGTCATCGGCCCCGGTCCGAAGGCACGGGCCAGGATGATCGTGAAGATCAGCGCATCCACCCCCCGCACGAAGTCGAACACCCGGCGGAGCGCAAAGCGGATCGCCCGCGACGGCGCAAAGTTCGACGCCGCGACGAAGGCCAGCGGCAGCGCGATCAGGCCCGCCAGAAACGTGCCGATGAAGGCCATGAGGAAGGTCTCGAGGATCGCGCCTGCCACCCGGTCGTGCTGCCACATCCGGTTGGTCCAGACTTCCGAGGCCATGTAGCCGATGTTGCTACGCGCAGGGTCGACGCGCGGCTCCCACAGGGCAAGGCCCACAAGTTCGCCGAAAGACTTGCGCGAGAACGGACTGTCGAGCGTGAAGAAGAACAGCTCCCATCCCGGCTGATACCGAAACGTCTCTGCGCGCGAGCGGGTGTAACTGAACCGGCCCGCATCGGTCGTGACGGATACCCGCGTGCCCGAGGCGCTGATCCAGTCGGGCAGCGGCTCGGGGGCAACGAGCGTGAAGTCGCGCCCGTTCGCCACGATGTCGACCGTGCCGTAGCCGGGGATGACGAAGCGCGCGCCTGCGGCATCGTAGGTCACGACATGGCCGTCGCCGAGGTCGATGGTCGTCACATCGTCGACCTGCGTCACCCAGTCGGGCCGGTCGCCAGCGGGATAGGTGCCCTTCGCCTCGCCCTCGATCGCAACCTCGACCTCGCCAGTGCGGTTGTCGCGCGCGACATGCGTCTTGTAGGACCAGAAGTCCGACACCAGGATCGCGGCGTTATCCAGCCGGATACGCTGTGCAAGCCCCGCCACGTCGAAGGCGATGAAGGCATAGGTCAGGTAGGCAAGGATCACTGCAGGCACCGCGAACGACGCGAGCCGTTTGCGGCGGAAGCCCGCGATCACCCCGGCGCTGAGCGTGGCATCAACCATGACGTGCCCCCTTCACCAGCCGGTCGCGGTAGTGGCTGGACACCTGGTCGATGATGACGATGGTGACGAACAGCAGAAGGAAGATCGCCACCACCTCGTCATAGCGCCCGCCGCCCCACTGCATCGCGATCTTGAGGTCGTAGCCGATCCCGCCTTCCCCCACGAACCCGAGGATCGCCGAGGCGCGGACATTGATCTCGAACCGCAGCAGCGCATAACCCAGCCAGTTCGGCGCGACTTGCGGCAGCACGCCCAGCCACATCCGCTGCGCCCAGCTCGCACCGACCGAGGTCAGCCCCTCGACCGGCTTCAGGTCCGCGTTCTCGGCGACCTCTGCGAACAGCTTGCCAAGCGCCCCGGCCGTGTGGATCGCGATGGCGATTACCGCCGGAACCGGACCCCCGCCAAGGATGTAGATCAGCACGAGGGCTATGACGATCTCGGGGAAGGCGCGGCATACATCGGTGATGCGGCGGAACGTCCCCGCAAGCGACGGCCAGCGCGCCAGTCCCCGGGTGCAGAGAAGCGCCAGCACGACCGCGAGCAACCCGCCCAGCAACGTCGAGACGGCGGCGATGTTGACCGTCTCGATCAGCGAGGGGATGAACTGGGCGAAATAGCCAGGGATGTTGGCGCGTCGCTCCCACGCCTCGGAAATGACCTCGGACGGGAAGTCGCCAAGCTGCGACAGCCCCTCGATAAAACCGCCGGCATTCCGGTCCTCGGCGATGCCGAAGGCCGACATCATGAGCAGGACGAACACCAGAAGTATGATGCCGGAATAGAGCCGCTTGCGCCGGACCTGCGCGAGATAAGATTCTCGTGTGGCGTCCAGTTGCCGCGAACCGGGTGCCGCGTCCATCGCTGCGTCCGTCATCCCACCCTCGCCCGCCCAGTAAAAAAACCGGGCCCCGCTTGGGGTCCGGTCCTTTGTTTCGCCGCAGATCAGTTGCCCTGGAGCTTGCGCGCCTCGACAACCGAGAGGTAGGCATCGTGCGTCACCGGCACGAAGTCTTTCGCTTCGCCAGCGGCCACGTTGTAGGCGCACGCCGCATCGGTTTCCCACAGATCGGCGGTCAGCTGGGTGACCTTGTCCTTGACGTCCTGCGGCAGGGCCTTGCGGACGACCATCGGGCCTTCCGGGATCAGATCCGACTTCCAGATTTCGACCAGCTCATTCATGTCGGCAAGGCCAGCGTCCACGGCGCGGCGCAGCGCACCCGAGTTGTAGCCGTCTTCCCATGCGCCGAGTCCGTCAGCCCAGGTCACGCCAGCTGCGAAATCGCCGTTCATCACGCCGACGATCGTCTGCTCGTGGCCGCCCGAGAACTTCACTTCGGCGAAGTACTCTTCCAGCGCGCCGAGCTGTTCGGCCAGCTGAACTGCCGGAACAAGGTAGCCCGAGGTGGAATTCGGGTCGGCAAAGGCGAAGACCTTGCCCTGCGCCTGTTCCATCGAGGTGATGCCGCTGTCCTTGCGCGCAATGCCGATCGAGTAGTAGCCGGTGGAGTCGTCGACGTTCTGCTTGGTCAGCATGACCTCGACCGACTCGGGGTCGGTCAGGTAGGCCTTGGCGTAGGCCGATGCGCCGAGCCAGGCATAGTCGATGGTGCCACCCAGCAGGCCCTGGATCACGCCGTCATAGTCGGCGGGTGCGAACAGCTTGACCGGCACGCCGAGGGCTTCCTCGATCTTTGCGCGGAAGCATTCCTGGTTGGTCAGACGGTCCTGGGCGTTTTCGCCGCCGAGGATACCGATGTTGAACTCGGTGATGGCCTCCTGGGCCTGGACGGCGCCCGCAAGGGCGGTGGAGGTGGCAAGCGCGGCAATCAGCAGTTTCATCTGTCGTCTCCGGTTGATGGCCATTGCTGGCCGCTGAAGGGGTAAGTCAGGCCCGAGCCATGACCTCGGCATACGAGGTGTCGGCCGGAAGGCTGTCGATCGAGGTCGATGTGGCGGCCTCCGAGAAGCCTGCGTCGGCGCCGTAGATGTCGCGCGCAACGCCGGTCGTCAGTTGCTCGGGCAAGCCGTCGAACACGATCCGCCCGTCGCGCATCCCGATCACGCGGTCGCAATAGCGGCGTGCGGTGTCGAGGGTGTGCAGGTTCGCGATCACCGTGCGACCGTCTTCGTCATGGATGCGGCGCAGCGCATCCATGACGATCTGGGCATTCATCGGATCGAGCGAGGCGATGGGCTCGTCGGCGAGGATGATCTTGGGGTCCTGCATCAGTGCGCGGGCGATGGCCACGCGTTGCTGCTGGCCACCCGACAGCGCCTCGGCGCGCTTGGGGGCCTGCTCGGAGATACCGAGCCGATCGAGGATCGACAGCGCCTTGGTGATGTCGGCCTCGGACCACACGTTGAACATCGTGGAGAGCGTCGAGCGACGGTTCAGGACCCCGTGCATGACGTTCGACGCAACATCGAGACGCGGCACCAGGTTGAACTGCTGGAAGATCATCGCGCACTGGCTTTGCCAGGCCCGCATCGCCGGCCCCTTCAGACCGAGAATGTCGACGCCATCGACCCGCAGTGTGCCCGAACTGGCATCGGTCAGCCGGTTCATCATCCGCAGGAAGGTGGACTTGCCTGCACCCGAGCGGCCAATGATGCCAAGAAACGCCGGGCGGTCCAGCCGGAAGCTCATCCGGTCGACAGCGGTCTTGCTGCCAAACACCCGTGTCACGTTGTCGACCTCGACCAGCATCCGACCCCCGTTCGTTACGAGGCGGGGATAGCGGCGCTTTGTGACAGTTGGACTTCGGTTTGATGAAGGTTTTCTTCAGCCTCGACCGAAGCGGGCAAAGCTGCATCGACCAAAGCAAAGGCCGGTCCCGACGGACGCGGGACCGGCCTTTGCTGCACGTTTTCAGGGAAGTCAGGTGACAGTCAGCCCAACGCGTAACCGGCACCGCGGACGGTCCGCAGCGGATCGCTGCCCCCAAACGCGCACAGCGCCTTGCGAAGGCGACCGATATGAACGTCGACCGTGCGGGTGTCGACATAGATGTCGCGGCCCCAGACCCGGTCGAGAAGCTGCTCGCGGCTCCATACCCGGCCGGGCTTCTCCATGAAGGTGGACAGAAGCCGGAACTCGGTCGGGCCCAGCTTCAGGACCTTCTCGCCGCGAAAGACCTTGTGCGTCTCGGGGTCGAGCCGGATGTCCTCGTAGGCCAGAGCGAGGCCCATCGACGACGGCCGGGTCCGGCGCAGCTGCGTCCGCACGCGCGCCATGAGTTCGACCAGCGAGTAGGGCTTGATGACATAGTCATCGGCCCCGGTTTCGAGTCCGCGCACCCGGTCCACCTCTTCGGATCGGGCGGACAGCATGATGATCGGCACACCGCGCGTCTCGGGGCGCGACTTCAGGCGGCGGCAGACCTCGATGCCCGAGACGTTGGGCAGCATCCAGTCGAGCACGATGACGTCGGGTGCCACCTCGTCCACCAGAAGCAGGGCTTCCTCGCCGTTGCCCGCCTGGGCCACGTGAAATCCCTCGGCCTCGAAGTTGTAGGACAGCACTTCGCGCTGTGCGGGCTCGTCCTCGACGACGAGGACGGTCGGCTGCTCTGCACCCGCCATTACTCGGTCGCGTCCATCTTGGCGAACGAGGTCGTGTCGCCCTTCGGCCTGGCTTCTTCGGGCATGGCCCCCTTGACGAGGTAGATGACCTGCTCGGCGATGCCGGTAGCATGGTCGCCCATTCGTTCGATGTTCTTTGCGATGAAATGCAGGTGCATGCAGGCGGTGATGTTGCGCGGGTCTTCCAGCATGTGCGTCAGGAACACGCGGAAGAGCGAGTTGTACATCTGGTCCACCTCCTTGTCGCGGCGGCGCACATCCTCGGCCAGTTCCGCGTCGCGGTGGATGTAGGCGTCGAGCGCGTCCTTCAGAAGCTGCTCGACGGCCTTCGACATGCGCCGGATCGCCCCCGACGTGTCCCCGATGGGCGACATCTGCGCCAACACGGTCGAGCGCTTGGCGAGGTTCTTGGCGTAGTCGCCGCAGCGCTCGAGGCTGGCCGCGATCTTCATCACGGTCAGCGCGGTCCGCAGATCGCCTGCAGTCGGTGCGCGCAGCGCAATCAGGCGCGCGGCCTCGGTGTTGATCTGCTCTTCGAGGGTGTCGATCACCTTGTCGGCGTTTCGCACCCGTTCGGCCAGTTCCTCGTCGCGTGTGTCGAGCGCTTGGGCGGCATCGAGGATCGCCGCCTCGACCAGCCCGCCCATCTTCATGATCATCGCCTGGATCGCCTCGAGGTCTCGGTCGAAGGCCGAGGCGATGTGCTTTTCGCTGTTCATGGCGTGCTCCTCAGCCGATCCGGCCGGTGATGTAGGACTCCGTGCGCGGGTCCTTCGGATTGGTGAAGATCTGCCCCGTTTCGCCGTACTCGACGAGGTTGCCGAGGTGGAAGAACGCGGTCTTCTGGCTGACGCGCGCGGCCTGCTGCATCGAGTGCGTCACAATCACCACCGAGAACTGGCTGCGAAGTTCGTCGATCAGCTCCTCGACCTGGGCGGTCGCGATGGGGTCGAGCGCCGAGCACGGCTCATCCATCAGCAGCACCTCGGGCGAGGTCGCGACGGCCCGTGCGATGCAGAGGCGCTGCTGCTGACCCCCGGACAGGCCCGTGCCCGGCGAGGCGAGACGATCCTTCACCTCGTTCCACAGCGCCGCTCGCTTGAGCGACCGTTCGACAACCTCGTCAAGCTCGCCCTTGTTGCGGGTAAGTCCGTGGATCTTCGGACCGTAGGCCACGTTGTCATAGATCGACTTCGGGAACGGGTTGGGCTTCTGGAAGACCATCCCGACCTTCGCGCGCAGTTGCACCGGGTCGACCTTGGGATCGTAGATGTCCTCGTCGTCGAGCCGGATCGAGCCGGTGACCTTGGCCGTCGAGATCGTGTCGTTCATCCGGTTCAGGCAGCGCAGGAAGGTCGACTTGCCGCATCCCGACGGCCCGATGAAGGCCGTCACCGTCTTGTCGAGGATGTCGACATCGACATCCTTCAAGGCGTGGGTGGTCCCGTAATGGACCTGAACGCCCCGTGCCGTGATCTTGTTCTCGTGGACGCTCACGTCGCGATCCTGAATCCGCATGTCGTTCATGGTTCTGACTTTCTACCAGCGGCGTTCGAAGCGGCGGCGCAACAGGATCGCCACGGCGTTCATGATGACAAGGAAGCCCAGCAGCACGATGATCGCACCCGAGGACCGCTCGATGAAGGCAGGGTCCGAGCGCGATGCCCAGGAATAGACCTGCACCGGAAGCGCCGTCGCGGGCTCGAGGAAACCTTGCATCGGTGCCGAGGGATAGTTCGCCACGAAGGCGACCATGCCGATCAGCAGAAGCGGGGCCGTCTCGCCCAGCGCGGTCGCAAGGCCAAGGATCGTCCCGGTCAGGATGCCCGGCATGGCAAGCGGCAAGACGTGATGGAACACCGTCTGCATCTTAGACGCCCCGACACCCAGAGCGGCATCGCGGATCGACGGAGGAACCGCCCGAAGCGAGGCGCGAGTCGAGATGATGATGGTCGGCAGGGTCATCAGCGTTAGGACCAGAGCTCCCACCACGGACGAGGACTGGGGCAGACCCGCGAAGTTGATGAAGGCCGCAAGCCCGAGGATACCGAAGACGATCGACGGCACCGCCGCAAGGTTCGAGATGTTGACCTCGATGATGTCCGTCAAGCGGTTCTTCGGCGCGAATTCCTCCAGGTAGATGGAGGCCGCGACCCCGATCGGCAAGGCCATGATCAGGACGAGCAGCATCATGTAGGCCGACCCGATGATCGCAACGCCGAGGCCGGCGGCTTCGGGTCGCTGGTCAGAGGCGTCGGGGTTGGTCAGGAACGACCAGTTGAAGGCCGAAGTCAGGATACCCGCCTCGCGCAGGCGGTCGGCAAGGTCAAGCTGTTCGGGCGAGATCGCGGCATCGCGCAATGCCGTCTCACGCGTGACACGACCCTTGATGTAGCCGTCCAGACGTCCCGTGGCCAGAACGGTGACCTCAATCGTCTGGCCGACCATCGAGGGGTCGGCCAGCACCTGGTTGCGAATGCGAGCCGGGGCGTCACGCGACAGAAGCGCGCCGATATCCGCGTCGGACACGCCCGTCGTGTCTATCCCCTCGGCCACCACGTGTGCCTCGAGGGCCGCGCGCAGAAGGTTGCCGTAACCGATGGTGGTGACGCGGGCGAGGTCGTCGCGGTTGCGCGTTCCGCCCTCGTCGAGTTGCGCCTCGTCGAGCGTGACCGGAAAGGTCAGGCTCGCCTGAAAGAAGGCCGACGTGCCGTCACGGAAGATCGTGAACAGCATGACGAACAGGACCGCGAGGCTGAGGACGATGGCAGCCAGCCCGTAATACTTGAATCGGACTTCGGCGGCGTTGCGGCGACGCATCAGTGCGTCCTGAACGAGGATCGACTTTCGCGGCGGATTGCCGGTCGCCGGCAGGCCGGAGGCGGTTGCATCGGTCATTCGTACTGCTCCCGGTAGCGACGCACGATGATGAGTGCGAGAATGTTCAGACAAAGCGTGATGACGAAAAGGCTCATCCCGAGCGCAAAGGCGACGAGCGTTTCAGGCGAGTTGAATTCGGTATCGCCGGTCAGCTGGCTCACGATCTTGACGGTGATCGTCGTCATCGCCTCGAACGGGTTCAGGCCCAGCCGCGCTGCGGCCCCGGCACCCATGGTCACGATCATCGTCTCGCCGATGGCCCGCGACGCCGCCATCAGGATGGCCCCGACGATTCCGGGCAGCGCGGCGGGCAGCACGACCTGTCGGATCGTCTCGGACCGGGTCGCTCCCAGACCGAGCGAGCCGTCCCGCATCGACTGGGGAACAGCGTTGATTATGTCGTCCGACAGCGACGAGATGAAAGGGATGTTGAGGATGCCGATGACAATGCCCGCCGTCATGACGGAAGAGCCCGAGTTTCCAAGCCCGAAGGGTTGCGCGAAGTAATCGCGCAGGAACGGGCCGACCGTCACAAGGGCGAAAAGTCCGAACACCACGGTCGGGATGCCCGCGATGATCTCGATCAGCGGCTTCACGATCGATCGGACACGGGGGCTGGCATATTCGGCCAGATAGATCGCCGCAAAGACGCCGATCGGAATTGCGACCACCATCGCGACGAAGCTGATGTAGAGGGTGCCCCAAAGCAAAGGCAGGATCCCGAGTTCGCTGTTCCCCCGGAAGTTGGGCGACCAGGTCAGGCCGAAGAAGAAATCCCCTGCCGGATACAGCGTGAAGAACCGCAGCGACTCGGACAGCATCGAGACGACGATGCCGACCGTCGTCATAATCGCGATCGACGACGCAAGCATCAGAAGGCCAAGGCTTACACTCTCGACCCGGTTACGAGCCCGAAACGCAGGCTCCGTAGCCTTGACGGCGTAGACGAAGCCCCCGATGGCGAGCAGAAATACAAGGATCGAGCGCCCGATCGCGCCGAAGCGGGCGATTTGACGGTACTCTTGCGCGGCGACCAGAACCTCGGGCGAAACTTCAGCACCAAGCGCCACACCGACTGCAGCCAGACTTTCCCGAACATTCGTGACTTCGGTGCGGATCTGTCCTGCTTCCTCGTCGGTCAGCGCGCCCTGCGCGACTGCCACGTCCAGTCCGCCTGCAACCCGGCGAACGTCCGCCATAACCAGCGTCATCGCACTGTCGGTCTCGACCAACTCGGCGGGAAAGTTGTCCCTGACGCTTTGCTCGATGACCATCGGCTGCAAGATCAGCCAGACCGCGAGGCCAAGCAGCGACGGAACCGCCACCATGACGACCCCGTGCCACCCGTGGTAGGACGGAAGCGAGTGCAGATCTCGGACGTTGCCCTGGACCGAAGCAACTGCCCGCTGACGGCAGACGAGAAAAGCGGCGACTGCCAGCACCAGAACAAAGGATACAAGAAAGAACACTGACATGCCGCCCCCGCGAGACATGAGAAAGAGGGCGGCGCGCAGTTGCGCCGCCCCGTCGTCTGCTTACTCCAGCGGAGCCATCGGCGTGCGGCTGGCGACCATTTCCTGGGTCGCGGCAAGCTCGGGATCGGACACAAGGCCATAGGCCGCGAGCGGGCCGTTCGGGCCTGCCATATCGTCCGAGACGAAGAACTCGACGTACTCTTTCAGGCCGGGGATCACGTCAAGATGCGCCGACTTGACGTAGAAGTACAGCGGACGCGACACGGGATACTCGCCCGAAGCGATGCTCTCGGTCGAGGGCACCACGCCGTCCATCGTCGCCACGCGAAGCTTGTTGGTGTTGTTCTGGTAGAACGACAGGCCGAACACGCCGATAGCGTTCTTGTCGGTATCCAGACGCGCCAACGTCTCGGTGTAGTCGCCGTCGATGTCGACGTTCTTGCCATCGGTGCGAAGCTTGGCACAGGCCTCTTCGGCTGCGTCTTCGTCCATTCCGCCGTCCATGAAGGCTTTCATCGCGCCGCTGTCTTCGCAGCCCTTGATGATCACGCGGGTGTCGAAGACTTCGCGCGTCCCGTGCTTGGTGCCGGGCGAAAGAACGAGGATCGGCTGATCGGGAAGCGCGGGGTTCACTGCGCTCCACGTTGCGTTCGAGTTGGCGACGATCGCGCCATCCTTGAGCACCTGTGCGGCGACTGCGTTGTAGATGTCGGCGGCCGTGAAGGCGAACTCGGGGCCATCCACGCTCGAGGCGAACACGATGCCGTCATAGCCGAAGCGAACTTCCATGACGTCGGTGACGCCGTTGGCGGCACAGTTGTCGAGGTCTTTCTGGGTGATCCGGCTCGACGAGTTCGCGATGTCGACGGTGTTCTCGCCAACGCCTTCGCACATCTTCTGGCGTCCGGCACCCGAGCCGCCGCCTTCTACGACTGGCGTCGGGAAGTCGAAGTTCTCGCCAAAGGCCTCGGCGACAATCGTCGCATAGGGCAGCACGGTCGAAGAACCGGTGATCTGCACCTGATCGCGTGCCATCGCGGCCCCAGCCGATACGGCGCCGATCGCCAGCACCGATACGGTGAGCTTCATGAATGTCATGGGAGTCTCCTGTTTGGACAGTCAGCGGGCGTCGTTCTGAGCCCTCGGGGCAGGCGATACCGGGCTTGGAAAACACAAATGTAATGTTTTTGTAAAAGTAATATGACAACTCGCGGCGAGCTGGCCCGCTCGGATGGCTAAAGGCTGGCCTCGACACGGAAGCCCTCGGGGATGCGATCCACCCCGTCCAGCACAAGGTCTGCCATGACCTCGGCCACCGCCGGGGCCATCCCGAAGCCGATCTTGAACCCTCCGTTTGCGATGAACTGCCCCGGTCGGCCCGGCCAGGGCCCCAGCATCGGGGCACGGCTGCGCGCGCGCGGGCGCAGCCCGGCCCAGCGAAGCTCGACCGGCGCCCCTGCGAGCCAGGGACAAAGCGAAACCGCAGCAACGTGCAGCGCCTCGAGGCGGTGATCCGTCGAGGCCGGATCGGTCCAGTCGTTTTCGCTGGTCGAGCCGAGGGCCACGGTGCCGTCAGCATGGGGCACGATGTAAAGCCCGTCCGCGAAGACCTGCGGCGCGGCGCGGGCCTCGTGCCGCAGAAGCATCGCCTGCCCCTTGACGCCCACCCCTGCCGCCCGCCCCGCCCCGGACAAGGCCGCAAGCCCGGCGACCCCGGTCGCCCAGACGACGGGTCCCGCCTCTTCCGCCTCTCCGGTGACGACCTCGCCGCCCAGCGCCCGGACGGCACCCGCAAGGGACGCGAGCGCGGCACGAGGGGCGATGCGCGCGGTCAGGCTGTCGTGCAGCATCCAGCCGGACGGACTTGCGGGCACATCTGCTCCGCTCGCGGGCACTACGGTCCACGACGCAGCACCGCGCCAGTGCCGGGCCGCGCCCGCCGCGCGCAAGCGGGCCTGTTCTACGGCATCATCATCGGCCAGCGGCTGAAGCCTGCCCGTCCGGCCATAGCCCGAGGCGAGGCCCGAGGCAGCGTCCACCGCTGCCCACCAGCCCTCTGCCATCAGAAGGCTGTCGAGCTGAAACTGCTTCTTCTCGTTCCATTGGTCGGGCACATGCGGGGCAAGCGCGCCAACCACGCCGCCGCTTGCCCCGGCACCGATCCCGACGCTGTCGATCACCCGGACGCGGGCCCCGCGCCGGGCGGCGGCCCAGGCGACCGACAGGCCGAAGATGCCCGCCCCGCGCACTGTCAGATCCGGCCTTGCCATCCCTCTGGCCCTTGCACATTGTCCGCCGCGCATCCGGGTGTAGGGCAAATGTCGGACATCGACCAGACGGCGGACATTGGCTGGACAGAGGGTGGCGTTCCCGTCTCGATCCGGTTCGACGATCCCTATTTCTCGCTGCAAGGCGGCCTGGACGAGACGCGTCACGTCTTTCTGGCGGGCAATAGCCTGCCCGAGCGGTTCGTCCCCGGATTCCAGATCGCCGAACTTGGCTTCGGCAGCGGGCTCAACCTGCTGGCGACGGTGCTGGCCTGGCGCGACAGCGGCACGGCGGGGGTGCTGCACTACACTTCATTCGAACTGCATCCGATGGCAGCCCCCGACCTTGCCCGCGCCCTGGCGGCCTTTCCCGAAGCCGAGGCGATTGCCGGGCCTTTCCTCGAGGCTTGGGCGGCGGGCGAGCGGCGCTTCGCGCTGCACGGCGTATTCGCGGAGGTCGTCGTCGGCGACGCGCGCGACACGCTGCCCCGCTGGCAAGGTCAGGCGGATGCCTGGTTCCTCGACGGCTTCGCACCCGCGAAAAACCCCGAGCTTTGGTCCGGCCCGCTTCTGGCCGAGGTCGCGCGCCATACCCGTCCCGGCGGCACTTTCGCAAGCTACACGGCCGCGGGCCATGTCCGCCGCGCCCTGACCGATGCGGGCTTTGCGGTCGAGCGTCGGCCCGGCTTCGGCCGCAAGCGCCACATGACCACCGGGGTCTTGCGGGGATGAGCCGGAACCGCTCGCTCGGGATTGCGCTGATGATCGCGGCAGTCTTCACCTTCTCGGTGCAGGACGCGCTCTCGAAGCATCTGGCGGCGAATTACAACACGCTGATGGTCGTGATGATCCGCTACTGGTTCTTCGCGGCCTTCGTCGTCACGCTTGCCCTGCGCCGTCCGGGCGGCTTTCGACAAGGCACCCTCACCCGCCATCCCTGGCTGCATCTGGCCCGCGCGGCCTTCCTGATCGCGGAGATCTGCCTGATCGTCACGTCCTATACCCTGATCGGCCTGATCGAGACGCACGCCGTCTTTGCCGTCTGCCCGCTGCTGATCGCGGCCCTCTCGGTTCCGCTGCTGGGGGAAAGGGTGTCACCCGGTCAGTGGGCGGCCATCGCGGCGGGGATGCTGGGGGTGCTGGTGATCCTGCGACCGGGGTCGGGGGTGTTTTCGGTCGCGGCCCTTCTACCCTTGGCGTCGGCTTCCCTCTTCGCACTTTACTCGATCCTTACCCGCAAGGCGACGCAGTCCGAGGATGCCTTCCTCAGCCTGTTCTGGTCGGGCGTGATGGGGGCGGGCCTGATCACCTTCGTCGGCATGCCGCAATGGGAACCGATGAGTGCGCCTGACTGGGGCTGGATGACGCTTTACGGGGCGATGGCCGTGCTTGCCAACTGGATGCTGATCAAGTGCTACGAGGCCGCCGAGGCGAGCGCGGTGCAGCCCTTCGCCTATCTTCAGATCGTGTTCGTCAGCATCGTGGGCGTCGTCGTATTCGGCGAGACGCTTGAGACGCACGTCGTCATCGGGGCCGCCATCGTCGTCGCGGCGGGCCTTGCCTCGCTGGCGCTTGGGCGGGTGCGGGCGGACGTCCGGCCCGTCGAATAGCCTAGCCCTTAAGCTCGCCCGTCAGGTCGACGGGGCCGACTGCCCCCTTCAGCTTGGCGCGGTAGATCACCACCGACTCGGCCACGCGCATCACATAGGTGCGCGTCTCGGCGAAAGGGATCATCTCGACCCAGTCCACCACATCGACATCCGGTCGGCGCGGGTCGCCGAACTGCTCGATCCAGGTGCGCGGACGGCCTGGACCGGCGTTGTAGCCCGCAGCGATCAGCGCGATTGACGGCCCGAACTCGTCAAGAAGCACCTTGAGGTAGGCGCCGCCGAGCGCCGCGTTATAGGCCGGGTCCGACGTAAGCCGCGCCTTGACGTACGGCTTGCCCAGCTTGTCCGCCATCATGCTGGCGGTCCCCGGCATCACCTGCATCAACCCCTGCGCGCCCGCCGGACTGACCACATGCGGATCGAACTCGCTTTCCCGCCGGGCGATCGACAGGGCCAGCGCGCGGCTGACGGGCAGGCCGTCGGGCACCAGGCCCGTCACGGGGAAATAGGCGCGCGGCACGATGACGCCGCGCTCGGCGGCCTTCTTGCCGATCAGCACCGCAAGATGCGGCTCGTCCCGCGCCAGCGCCATCTCGCCAAGCTGGGCGAGTTCCTGCGGCGACAGGCCCTCGGCCAGATGCAGAAGGAAGCGCTCCGCCTCGGCGGCGCTGCCCGCCCTTTGCAGCAGATCCGCCGCCTGAAAGACCGACGAGCGTGTAAAGGCCGCACCCTGCCAGTCGGCCAGCGCGTCTTGTCCGATCGCCGAGGCGCGCAGGGGGATGCCCGCGCGCTCGGATGCCAGAAGGCCGTAATAGGCGGTCTGATGCTCGGCGGCGCGCGCATAGGCGGCCTGCGCCTCCGCGGTTCGGCCCAGCGCCTCCAAGGCACGACCCTGCCAATACTGCGCGCGCGACAGGCTGATGGGCGTCGCCACAGCGGACTCGAGCGACTGGAAATGCCGCAGCGCCACCTCGGCCTCGGACAGGAAGCGCAAGGCCACGAAGCCCGCAACAAACTCGAGGTCGGCATAATCGCTGCCACCCACGAGATGATGCGACGCGGCGATCCGGTAGGCGAGGCGGGTCTCTCCGTCGCGCAGCATCCGGCGGGCCAGAAGCGCCCGGCGGTCGGCCCAGGCCTCGGGGCGGCCAAGGGTCTGCGCGCTCTCGCTCGCCTCGACGATCAGGCTTGCCGCGTCTGGGTAGCGGTCCTTTCGCATCCGCCAGACGAAGCGCTCGTAAAGCAGGCCGGGATCGCGGGCGAGCGACGCGGGGACGGCATCGACGCGGGCATCGACGCCCGGCCCATCAGCCTGCAAGGCAAGCCGCGCCTGGGCCAGCCGTTGCAGATCGGGACCGACCCGGTCGAGCATTCGCTGCGCCTCGGCGGCGTCACCGTCCCAGAGCAGCCGGTCAAGCCGCGTCGCGTGGACCGCCGCCAGTGCATTGGGATAGGCCGCAAGCAGGGCCGCCTCTTGCTCGGCGTTGAAGGACAGCGCGATCCAGCTGCGGATCGCCTCGGCGGTCGCCTCTTCGGCGCGGCCGGTCGCCTGATAGGCGCGGATCAACGCAAAGGCACCTTCGACCGTCTGCGGCTGACCCGCCGCAAACCATTGCAGCACCCGCTCTGGCGTGTCGGAGCGGGCAACCGCCGCCTCGCCCTCGCGCCGCAGCAGGGGAAGGCCCGGCCAGTCGGGGCGGCGGGCGAGAAACTCCTCGTACTCGCCAAGGGTGCCCTCGCCGCCCCGCAGACGCTGCCACGCGATTATGTCCCGCCCGATAGCCCCTTCGGCGATGCCCAGCGCCCCGTCCCAGTTCCCGAGCGCACCTTCGGCCATCGCGACACGCAGGGCGCGCGCCTCGTCGGCCTGCGCGGTCACGGCGCAAAGTGCCAAAACCAGTCCGCAGACCATTCGGCGGGCAAGGGCGGGCAGAAGGGAACGGAACGGTCTTGGCATGGCGCGGTTTTGCCCGCAGCCCGGCGCGCCCGCAACACACAATCGCGCCAAGTGGCGATCCGGGGCACCGCTGTTGGCAACGCCCCTGCCGCCCGCTAGGAAGGCCCCGACCGGGCCCGACCGACTCAGGTGTCAGACCCCAGCGGAGGAGATGCGTGCCATGATCGAGGGGTCGATTCCCGCCCTTGTGACGCCGTTCAGGGACGGCGCACTGGATCTCGACACGCTGAAACGACTGGTCGACAGGCACATCGCCGAGGGGTCGACCGGCCTTGTTCCAGTCGGCACGACGGGCGAAAGCCCGACCCTCAGCCATGACGAGCATGAAACCGTCGTGGCCGAAGTGGTGCGCGCTGCGCGGGGGCGCGTTCCGGTCATCGCGGGGGCAGGCTCGAACAACACGGCCGAAGGCATCCGCCTGATGCGCCATGCCGAGGCGGTGGGTGCAGACGCGGCGCTTGTCGTGACGCCGTACTACAACAAACCGACGCAGGCGGGGCTGATCGCGCATTATACCGCGCTGCATGATTGCTGCACCCTGCCGATCATCATCTACAACATCCCCGGTCGCTCGGTCGTGGATATGTCTCCCGAGACGATGGGAGAGCTTGCCCGCCTGCCCCGCATCATCGGCGTCAAGGACGCGACGGGGCGGCTGGAGCGTGTCAGCCAGCAGCGCGCGTCCTGCGGGTCCGATTTCCTTCAGCTTTCGGGCGAGGACGCGACTGCGCTGGGGTTCAACGCCCATGGCGGGCGGGGCTGCATCAGCGTAACGGCGAACGTGGCCCCAAGGCTTTGCGCGGAGTTTCAGGCGGCAACGCTGCGCGGCGACTATGCGGCGGCTCTGGCCTATCAGGACCGCCTGATGCCACTGCACGAGGCGATCTTCCTTGAGCCGGGGCTCGTCGGGGCGAAATACGGCCTGTCGCTGCTCGGCCTCTGTTCCGAGGAGGTGCGTCTGCCGCTGGTCGGCCTGACCGAGGCCACCAAGGCGCGGATCGCTGCGGCGATGCGCCATGCCGGGGTGCTGGTCTGAGGCCGCGATGACTCCGAACCTGCGCGGCAGCCTGTGGATGGTCGCCGCCATGGCGGGCTTCGCCGTCGAAGATGCACTGCTGAAACGGGTATCGCAGGAGCTGCCGGTCGGGCAGATCCTGATGCTGTTCGGCACCGGCGGAATGCTGGGGTTCGCCGCCCTATCCGCGCGCCGCGGCGAGGCAGTTCTGACCCGCGCCATCCTGACGCCGGTCCTTCTGGTCCGCTGCGGCTTTGAGGTTGCGGGGCGGTTGTTCTACACGCTCGCCATCGCACTGACGCCCCTGTCGAGCGCCTCGGCCATCCTTCAGGCGACGCCGCTGGTGGTCGTGACGGGTGCCGCCCTCATCTTCGGAGAGCGGGTCGGCTGGCGGCGATGGACCGCGATCCTTGCGGGCTTCGCCGGGGTCCTTGTGGTGCTGCGACCGGGGCTTGAAGGGTTTTCTGCGCTGTCCTTGCTGGCCGTTCTGGGCACGATCGGCTTTGCCGGCCGCGATCTTGCAACACGCGCGGCGCCGCCCCTGATGACCAACCTGCAGCTGGGGATCTACGGCTTTGCGATGATGATCCCGGCGGGGGCCTTTCTGCTGGTGCTCTCGGGCGGGGCGCGCCTGCCTTCGCCCGGGGCAGGCAGCACGCTGCTGGCCGCGACCGTGGTCGGGGTCGCGGCCTACTACGCGCTGACGGTGGCGATGCGGGCGGGCGATGTCGCGGTGGTGACCCCGTTCCGCTACACGCGGCTTGTCTTTGCGCTGCTGCTGGGCGCAATCCTGTTCGGCGAACGTCCTGACGCCATGACCCTTCTGGGCAGCGCCATCATCGTGGCCAGCGGGCTCTACACGTTGGTCCGGTCGCACCGACTTGCCGCGAATCGGTCGGCCGACGTGCGGTAGCCGCCGACAGGCGTGGTTAGCGCATTGATAACAAACGTGGTCCCTTGAAACGCTGGCAAGGCGTGCTCTCGATTGTCGCACATGGCTGCCCGATGCCCCGACCGCGCCGCCATCGTGACAAAAAAGCGGCAAAATCCGGGTGCTTGTTGGGCGACAGGTCAGGCAGACCGTCACAAGCCTTAACAGAAGGAGACGCCCGATGTTCATGCAGAACGCCACCCGTTTCGTCGACGCAGCCCCCGTCCTGTCGCGCCCGGCCTCTCCTGCGCGGCTGACACACGCGCTGTCCGCGACCACGCTGGTCGAGGCCGAACGCGGCTGGACCCCGATCGGGGCGCTGCGGGCCGGCGAGCGGCTTCACACCTTCGACGGCGGCTTGCGCCCGCTGCGGAGGGTCGAGCGCTTTGAGGTTCAGGCAGGCGAGACGCGCCTGGTGCGACTGCCCGGCGGCGTCCTTGGCGGGGCTGCGGATATCGCGCTTCTGCCCGGCCAGTTCCTTCTGATCGACACCTGGGACCGGCTGGACGGGGTGATCGCGCTCGTTCCCGCCGAGGCGATGGTGGGCCTGGGCGGCGCGCATTGGTCGGGCATCGTGCAGGCGACACCACTGTTCCAGCCGGTCTTCGACGATGACGAGGTGATCTATGCCAACGGCGGGCAGTTGCTGCACTGTCCAGGCGTCGTCGATGCCGAAGCGCACGAACCCTACTTCACGGCGCTGCCGCTGCACGAGGCGCGCGTCCTGCTCGGCGCCCGGCTTAGGGATCGACCACTGGCGGCCTAAGGGGGCGAGCCGGGTCAAGGCCGCCATGCGCCCGCTCTGCTGGACTCCGCCGCCCCACTCCCCTATCTCGACCCGATCATGGCCGAGAAATCCGATCCCAACTCCAAGCTGATCGCCGAAAACCGCCGCGCGCGGTTCGACTATGCCATCGAGAGCGACATCGAAGCGGGGATCGTGCTCTTCGGGTCCGAGGTGAAGTCGCTCCGACAGGGCGGCGCCAACATCGCCGAGAGCTATGCCAACGTCGAGGGGGGTGAGTTGTGGCTGATAAACGGCTACATCGCGCCCTACCTTCAGGCCAAGACCTGGGGTCACGAGGAGCGGCGGCGCCGCAAGCTTCTGGTCAATGCCAAGGAACTGAGCCGCCTCTGGAACGCGACAGCGCGCGAGGGCATGACGATCGTGCCGCTCGAGATGTATTTCAACGCGCGCGGCATGGTGAAGCTGAAGCTGGGCGTCGCCAAAGGCAAGAAGCTGGCCGACAAGCGCGAGACCGAGGCCAAGCGTGACTGGAACCGCGAGAAGGCCCGACTGATGAAGCAAAATCACCAGTAAGCGAAACGGGCTGACTTTACCCGCAATCGCGGGTACAGTCACTCCGCTGGGGCTTGGAGGCCAAGCGGTCTGGCGTGGTATGTGTCGCTTGGAGATGCGCGTGATGGAACAGATTATTCTTCAACTGATTGCCGGTGCAGCCGGCGGCAATGCGGCTGGTCGCTCGATGAAGGGCGGCGGGCTGGGTACGATGGGGAACACGGTCGCCGGCCTCGTGGGTGGTGGTGTGCTGGGACAGATCGTGACGGCCCTGATGTCGAGTGGCGCTGTCGAGGCGGCGGCAGGGGCGGGCGGCTTGGACCTTGGTGCAATCGTGTCGAGCGTGGCGTCGGGCGGTATCGGCGGCGCGGTGCTGACGGCGGTCATCGGCATGCTGAAGAACCGCAGCGCCTGAACGGGCCCAGACGCGGCCAAGACCGTTTCGGCAACAGATCGCTTTCGCAAGCGCGCCTCGGAGTCGAGGCCGCTTGCCCAAGGCCCGGCACGCCCGCTATGAATTGGTCATCCTTATAGGGGCGTTGGCCGTGGACGATCCGAGAACGCTCGTCACGACCGACTGGCTCGAGGCGCACCTGAAAGACCCCGACCTGCGGGTTCTCGACGCCTCGTGGCATATGCCCGATACCGGTCGCGACGCGCAGGCCGAGTATCAGAGCGCCCATATTCCCGGCGCTCGCTTTTTCGACATCGACGAGATTGCGGACCATCGTTCGGACTTGCCGCACATGGCCCCGCCGCCCGAGAAGTTCATCAGCCGCATGCGCGCGATGGGCGTGGGCGACGGGCATCAGGTGGTGGTCTACGACACGGCGGGACTCTTCTCGGCGGCGCGGGTCTGGTGGACCTTCCGGCTGATGGGCAAGCTCGACGTGGCCGTGCTCGACGGCGGTTTCCCGAAATGGCAGGCCGAGGGGCGGCGGGTCGAAGACATGCCGCCCATCGTGCGCGACCGTCACATCACCGTGCAGCGCAATGCGACGCTGGTGAAGGACGTGACGCAGGTCGCCCATGCCAGCAAGCTGGCCGAGGCCGAGATCGTCGATGCCCGCTCGCCCGCCCGCTTTCGGGGCGAGGTGCCAGAGCCGCGACCCGGCCTTCGCTCGGGCCACATTCCGGGGGCGAAGAACGTGCCCTATGCCTCGCTGCTGCGCCCGGACGGCACGATGAAAGACGTGGCCGACCTGCGAGCGACGTTCGCCGAGGCGGGCGTCGACCTGACGCGGCCGGTCATCACGACCTGCGGCTCGGGCGTGACGGCCGCGGTCCTAAGCCTCGCGCTAGAGCGGATGGGCCACCGCGACCATGCGCTCTACGACGGCTCCTGGGCCGAGTGGGGCATGTATGACGACCTGAGGGTCGCGAAAGGATAGCCATGCTGGATGCGCTGAAGCCCCAGCCGCAGGACAAGATCCTTGCGCTGATCCAGATGTTCCGCGAAGACCAGCGCCCCGACAAGATCGACCTCGGCGTGGGCGTCTACAAAGACGCGACTGGCCTGACACCCGTGATGCATGCCGTGAAGACCGCCGAGCGGCAATTGTGGCAGACCGAGACGACCAAGACCTACACAGGCCTTGCCGGTGAGCCTGCATTCCACCGGGCGCTGTCGGACCTGATCCTGGGCGAAACCGCAGACCCCGACCGGATCGCGGCAGTGGCGACGCCGGGCGGCACCGGGGCGATCCGGCAGGCGCTGGAACTGATCCGGCTGGCGGCGCCGGGGGCGACCGTCTGGCTGTCCGACCCGACATGGCCGAACCATCCGTCGATCATCCGCTACCTCGGGATGCAGATGGCCGAGTACCGCTATTTCGACGCGGCGACCGGCCAAGTCGATGTGCGGGGCATGCTGGCCGACCTTGGCGGCATCAAGCCGGGCGACGTGGTGCTGCTGCATGGTTGTTGTCACAACCCGACCGGGGCGAACCTGACGCTGGCCGACTGGCAGGCGGTGGCCGACCTGCTGAACGACCGGGGGGCGATCCCCTTCATCGACCTTGCCTATCAGGGCTTCGGCGACGGGCTTGTGGCGGACGCCGCAGGCACCCGCCTGATCGCCGCCGCCTGCCCCGAGGCGCTGATCGCGGCCTCCTGCTCGAAGAACTTCGGCATCTACCGCGAGCGGACGGGCCTTCTTCTGGCGCTTGGCCGGCCCGACCAGCGCGCGACGGTGCAGGCCAACCTCGCCTTCTTGAACCGGCAGAACTATTCCTTCCCGCCCGATCACGGCGCGCGTCTGGTCACGATGATCCTGACCGACGAGGCGCTGCGGGCCGACTGGCAGGCGGAACTCGAAGACACCCGCCTGCACATGTTGGCGCTGCGCCGGTCGCTCGCCGACGAGTTGCGCCGCCTTACGAACTCGGACCGCTACGGCTTCCTCGCAGGGCATCGGGGCATGTTCAGCCGCCTTGGCGCGACGCCTGCCGAGGTCGAGCGTCTGCGGGTCGAGCGGGGCATCTACATGGTCGGCGACTCGCGCCTCAACATCGCGGGTCTGAATGCGACCACGGTGCCCGTGCTTGCCCGTGCCGTGGCCGACATCGTGGCCTGAACGGAAGCGGCCCGGACGGGGGAGGATCCGTCCGGGCCGTCCGTGCTGCGCGGGGGAGGGCCGCGCATGGTCTCGGGCTGGGATGCCCCCCGGCCCGACCGTTCCTTACATGTTGTAGGCGCGCTCGCCGTGCGAGGTAAGATCGAGCCCCTCGCGCTCTTCCTCTTCCTTCACGCGCAGGCCCATCGTGGCCTTGATCCCGTAGAAGAGGACGATCGAGACGATGCCGCACCACAGGATCGTCACGAGGACGCCCCAGAACTGCGTCACGAGTTGCGCTCCCATCGCGGTACCGCCATAGCCGATCCCGCCCATCGAGGGGTCGTTGACGATGGCGGTCCCGAGCGCACCGATGATCCCGGCGACGCCGTGGATGCCGAACACATCGAGGCTGTCGTCATAGCCGAGCGAGTGCTTGATGCTCGACACGAAGTAGTAGGCCGCGACCGAGGCGACGGCACCCAACACGATCGCGCCGACCGGTCCGGCAAAGCCTGCCGCCGGGGTGATGGCGACAAGGCCCGTGACCATGCCCGATACCGCGCCGAGCATCGAGGCCTTGCCGCGGGCGGCCGTCTCGATCACGACCCAAGCCAGCACGGCACCAGCCGTCGCCGCGAAGGTGTTCATCATCGCAAGGCCCGCGCCGCCGTTCGCCTCGAGGTTGGAGCCCGCGTTGAAACCGAACCAGCCGACCCAGAGCATCGACGCGCCGACCATGGTGAAGGTCATCGAATGCGGTGCCATGTTGTCGCGGCCATAGCCGGTGCGCTTGCCCAGGATCACGCAGCCGACCAGCGCCGCGATACCTGCGTTGATGTGAACAACCGTGCCGCCCGCAAAGTCCAGCGCACCCCAGCCATAGATCAGACCGTCTGAGTCCCAGACCATATGGGCGACCGGGAAGTAGACGAGAGTGACCCAGAACAGGATGAATACCATCAGCGAGCCGAACTTCACCCGCTCGGCCATCGAGCCCACGATGAGCACAGCCGTGATGCAGGCGAAGGTCATCTGGAACGAGATGAACACGAATTCGGGGATCACGAAGCCTGCCGAGAAGGTGGCGGCCATCGACTCGTAGGTCACGCCGGACAGGAAGGCTTTTCCGAGCCCGCCCCAGTAGGCCGACGGCGCATCGCCGAAGGACATCGAGTAGCCCCAGAAGACGTAGACCACCATCACCAGCGCGGTGATGACGGTCGACTGCATCAGGACCGAGAGCATGTTCTTGCTGCGGACGAGGCCGCCGTAGAACAGCGCAAGGCCCGGCAGGATCATGAACAGCACGAGGATGGTCGAGACCATCATCCAGGCCGTGTCACCTTTGTCCATGACGGGCACGACGGCCTCGGCGGCCGCTTCGGTTGCCTCGACCGCCTCGGTCCCGGCCTCTTGCGCCCATGCGGGCAGCCCGGACATGAAGGACGCGATCGCCGCCCCGGGTCCGCAGAATGACTTGAGTTTGTTCATCGGTCGATATTCCCCATCCCCGAAAGTGGTCAAAGCGCGTCGTCGTTCAGCTCGCCGGTGCGGACCCGCACGGCGTGCTCGACGTCCAGCACGAAAATCTTTCCGTCACCGATCTTGTCGGTCTTTGCGGTGACCCGGATCGTTTCGACAACCGAGTCGGCGAGGCTGTCGCTCACGACGATTTCCAGCCGCACCTTCGGCACGAAGTTCACCGCATATTCGGCCCCGCGATAGATCTCGGTATGGCCGGACTGAGAGCCGAAGCCCTTGATCTCTGTCACCATCATGCCGCGCACCCCGATGGAGGTCAGCGCCTCGCGCACCTCTTCGAGCTTGAACGGCTTGATCGCTGCAATGATGAGTTTCACGAAGGTCTCCTTCCGGTGTGCAGGTGGCCCCCGACAGGCCTGCACATCACAGCAAGGTGACGGATGGAGTTTCACACAAGGAACTGGCGCAGCGGCCTTGGCGCAGCGCCGCCGATGGTGCCTCAATTTTATACATTTTAAGCCATTCGCCACTTAAATAGGCAGACTTGGAACGCGAATCGGCGCTGGCCGCGCTCCACATTCCTTGCCGGCCACGCTACAGTCCGACCAAGAGCAGCGCACGCAACGCACGGGCGGCATGATGGGTCTTGAGAAGAACAGGCGACCCCCGCTGGTCGCAGAACGCCGCCATATCGCCCGGACCGAAGGGCCGGCGGCGGGCGGCAAGAAGCCCCCTGCCTCGCGCCCCCCCCGTCCCACCCGCCGTGGCCGGGCTGGCCCGCCCCGCGGACCGCTGGGCCGCCTTGTCCACTTCGTGTGGCGGCTGGTCTGGGGCGTCACCTGGCGCGTCGGCGCGGTCGTCGGCATGATCCTGGCCTGCGCGGTCTTCTACTTCTACGTCAAGCTCCCCGATGTGACGGCCCTGCTCGACGCGCGCGCGCGGGGCTCGGTCACGCTCCTTGACCGCGAGGGCGAAGTCTTTGCCTGGCGGGGCGAGACATTCGGCGGTCAGATCGATGCCGCCAACGTCTCGGAGTATCTTCGCAACGCGGTCGTCGCGACCGAGGACAGACGCTTCTTCTGGCATCTCGGGATTAGTCCGCGCGGCATCCTGGGCGCAATCCGCATCAACCTGGCCGAGGGTCGCGGCCCGCTCGAGGGCAACGGCGGATCGACCATCACACAGCAGGTGGCCAAGCTTCTCTGTCTCGGCGTGCCCTACGATCCGGCGGCCTGGAAGTCCGAGGCGGACTACGAGGCGGACTGCCGTCGGGGCGGCCTGATGCGGAAGGTCAAGGAGATGCCTTACGCCTTCGCGCTCGAGGCGAAGTATTCCAAGAACGAGATCCTCACGATCTATCTCAACCGGGCCTATCTTGGCGCCGGTGCGCGCGGCTTCGAGGCCGCGGCCCAGCGCTATTTCGGCAAGTCGGCGAACGAAGTCGGCCCGGCCGAGGCGGCGATGCTGGCGGGGCTGTTGAAGGCGCCGTCCTTCTATGCGCCGACCAACAATCTTGAGCGGGCGCGCGAGCGGGCGAATGTCATCATCGGCCTGATGCAGGACCAGCGCTACCTGACCACAGCCGAGGCGGACGAGGCCCGCGCCAATCCAGCTCAGCTTTCGGCGGCGGCGGCGGCGCGGTCGGGCGGCTTTTTCGCCGACTGGGTGATGGAATCGGGCCCCGCCTTCCTGACGCGCGATACCACCGAGGATGTCATCATCCGCACGACGCTGGACCAGCGCCTTCAGAAGGCGGCCGAAAGTGCTTTGGCCGATGTCTTCGCGACCAAGGTCAAGGGCGGCTCCAAGGCGCAGGCGGCCATCGTGGTGATGTCGGCGGATGGCGCGGTGCGCGCGATGGTCGGGGGGCGCAACATCGAGGCTGCCGGCTCTTTCAACCGCGCCACACAGGCGCTCCGCCAGACCGGTTCGGCCTTCAAGCCCTTCGTCTATGCGGCGGCGCTGGACCTTGGCTACTCGGCGGCGGACTATGTCGAGGACTCGCCGCTGACCATCGACATTCCCGGCTCGGGCCCCTGGTCGCCGCAGAACTACGACAAAAAGTATCGTGGCATCGTCACATTGACCCAAGCCCTTGCCGAGTCCCTGAATACCGCCGCCGTCCGGGTGTCAGAGGCAGCCGGGCGCGACCTCGTTCGCAACGTGGCCGCCGATTTCGGGCTTCGCAGCGACGACATGGCGGCGGGACCGGCGCTTGCGCTCGGGGCGTCGGAATCGACGCTGATCGACATGACGGGGGCCTATGCCGGCATCCTCAACGGCGGCTCTTCCGTGCACCCCTACGGGTTGGTTGAATTGCGCCTGCAAGGCGAAGAAGAGCCGCTGATGGGCCAGGAAGGCGGCCTAGGCGAGCGGGTCATCTCGGAACGCTCGGCGCAAGAGCTGACCTACATGCTGACCCAGGTCGTACAGGTCGGGACCGGTGGCCGCGCGGCCCTGCCCGACCGCGAGGTGGCGGGCAAGACAGGCACCACGCAGGCCGCGCGCGACGCCTGGTTCGTGGGCTTCTCGGCCGATTACGTCGCGGGCGTCTGGATGGGCTACGACGACAACACGCCCCTCAGCGGCGTAACCGGCGGCGGACTGCCTGCCGAGATCTGGCACGAGGTGATGCTGCGCGTCCACGAAGGCGTGCCGCCACGTCCGCTGCCCAAGATCATCCCCGAGCCTCGCGTCCCGCCGACGGCACAAGGCCAGGGGCAATACACAGCGTCCTCGGATTTTCCCCAGCAGAACGCGCCGACGGACGAACCTGATCTCGCCGAGCGCATCTTGCGCGACGTGCTCGGCGCGTTCGGCGGCAACTGAGCGCGTCAGGTCGAGGCGAGAACCTGTGATAGGGCGTCGATATCGCCCCTCTGGCGATCCAGAAGCGCGCCGATCTCGGCCCGCTCGGACGCCAGAAGGTTCACGCCTTCCATCACGATGTTGAAGAACAGCAGACGACCGGACCTGTCGGACACCTGAAAACGCAGATCGAACGGGGCGTCCCCGGGCAGGTAGGCCGTCGTGATCACTTCGAAATAGCTCTTGATGGGACGGGCATCGACGACCTCGATCCGCCCGCCGATGAACTCGCGGAAGCGGCGTCCATATTTGCGCGAGATGTAGCCTTGGAAGGCGCGGGTGAAGGTCTGCAACTGTGCGGGCGAAGCCTGGCGCGCCGCTGGCCCAAGCACGGACCGGGCGATGACCGGAACGTCGGAATAGCGCACGAAGATCGCCTCGAACTGGTTCAACATCTGGGCTTCGGACCCGCCCGAGTTGATGACACCGTTCACCTCGGCCACCACGGTGTCGATCAGGGCGCGCGACTGCGCCACGTCAAGCGCCCAGGCCGCCCGGGCCATCGGCGTCAGCATGGCGAGCGCTGCAAGTCCGCAGCCGATCACCTGCCTGCGTGAAAGGTTACTGGCCATTGAAGTCCTCATAAGGGTCGATGAACGACTCGTCCGAGTCCGCCGTCTGACCAAGCTCGAACCGACGGTTCTGAAGGTAGAGCAGCCTCAACTGGGCGTAACTGTCGGCACTTTCATACAGGATCGAGTCGACGGTTTCGCTATATTGGTAGCGTCGTCCAAGGCCCGCAAGGATTTGCACCCCGGTCGACGCGTTGGCCTCGGCTGTCGGCAGGACGTAGCGCATCGGATCGAGGGCAATGTCCATCACAAGGCCCACCGTGTCACGTCCGGTCGAAGGGCCGGCAAGGGGAAGCTCGATGTAGGGCCCCTCTCCGACGCCCCAGACGTGCAGCGTCTCGCCGAACCCGGTGCGCTTGCCGGCGATTCCGAGTTCGGTCGCGGGGTCCAGCAACCCACCAATCCCGACTGTCGTGTTCACCACTAGCCGTGCGGTGTTCTCGAGCGCCGGGCCGGGGCGACCCTGAAGTACACTGTTCACGATGTCGGCCGGCAAGCCGAGGTTGAGCGCGAAGTTGTTGATCCCCGTGCGGACCGGACCGGGGGCCGTTCCCCCATAGCCGAAGGCGGACGGGCGCAGGACATTGCGGTCGAAGGCCTTGTTGAATTCGTGCGTCCGGCGGTTCGCAGCCTCGAAGGGGTCCATGTCGGACGGAGGCGGTGCCGCGCACCCGGCGACAAGCGCCAGCGAAACCGCCAGAACAGCCAGAAGGCGACGGTTCTTTGCGGGCCGTGCGGGGGCAGCGTTTCGGAGCATGGTCATCCGGCTGTTCTCGTTGTCGGCCTTCCAGAGATAACTCCGGTCGCGGAATGGCAACCCACAACCGGACCTGCGGCGTCACGATCCGGCGACCGTGCCCCTGGGGCCACCCCTTTCCGGGCCGCGCCGCTTGCTTGCGGCGGCGTCGCGCTGCGCGTAGCCTTGGATTTGTGCATATCGGAGGACTATCCGTGATCGAAGCCCGCCTCGCCGAGCTTGGCGTCACCCTGCCCGACGCGCCTGCGCCGGCCGCCAACTATGTGCCTTTCGTCGTGACCGGCACGCATGTCCACGTCTCGGGCCAAATCAGCCAGGACGAGACCGGTATGATTCGCGGCCGCCTCGGGGATGGGATGGAGATCGAAGCAGGGGCCGCCGCCGCGCGGCGCTGTGCCATCAGCCTGCTCGCCCAGGTCCGCAACGCCTGCGGCGGCGACCTTGGCCGGCTCGTCCGGGTGGTCAAGCTGACGGGGTTCGTGAACTCCACCCCGGATTTCGTCGACCAGCCCAAGGTGATCAACGGCGCGTCGGACTTCCTTGTCGCGGTTTTGGGCGATGCAGGGCGGCATGCGCGGTCGGCCGTGTCGGCGGCCAGCCTGCCGTTCGGCGTTGCGGTCGAGATCGAAGGACTATTCGAGATCCGCCCGTGAGCGCTTCGATCGCGCCGCTGCCGCCTGCGTTCCTGACCACCCCGGTCGCGCATCGCGCCCTGCACGACCTTGCGCGCGCGCGGCCCGAGAACTCGCGTGCCGCCGTCCGGGCGGCGGTCGCCCAAGGCTATGCGATCGAGATCGACGTGCAGCTTTCGGCCGATGGCGAGGCGATGGTTTTCCACGACGAGACGCTCGAGCGACTGACTTTGGAATGTGGTCCGGTGCTGGGGCGCACCGCGGCCGCGCTCGGACGGATCGCGCTCTGCCAGACCGACGAGACGATCCCGACGCTCGCCGAAATCCTGTCGCTGATCGACGGGCAGGTGCCGTTGCTGATCGAGATCAAGGACCAGACCGGCGGCATGGCCCCGACCGACGGTCGGCTCGAGGCGGCGACGGCCCGCGCTCTGGCGGACTACGCTGGCCCCGTCGCCGTGATGTCGTTCAATCCGCATGCGATGGCCGCGATGGCGCGCCTTGCCCCGAAGGTTCCGCGCGGTCTGACGACCTCGGCCTATGACCCCGATGCCTGGGCGCCCCTGGAGCCCGTGGTCTGCGAGCGGCTGCGCGAGATCCCGGATTACGAGCGTGTCGGCGCGACCTTCGTTTCGCACGAAGCGTCCGATCTGGCCCGCCCCCGCGTCCTCGCGCTCAAGGCGGCGGGGGCCGCGATCCTCTGCTGGACGATCCGCTCGCCCACCGCCGAGGCGATCGCCCGGCGGGTCGCGCACAACATCACCTTCGAGGGCTACTCCGCAGCCCGTCCGGGTTGACCCCGCGCCGCGCCGAGCCACCTCTTGCGCGACCCTGATGCCCCGGAACACCCGATGCGCCCCGACCTGCCCTCTGCCGAGATCGAAGTGACGGTCCATGCCGCCTTCTCCGAGATCGCAGCGGACGAGTGGGACGCCATCGCCTGTCCCGAGACAGCCGACGGGGGCCGCCCGGTCGATCCCTTCACCACACACCGCTTCCTGTCCGCGCTGGAACGCTCGGGCTCGACAGGGGTGGGGACGGGCTGGCAGGCGCGGCCGCTCGTCGCCCGGCTGGACGGGCAGGCAATCGCGGCGGCCCCGCTTTACGCCAAGGGGCACAGCCAGGGCGAGTACATCTTCGACCACAACTGGGCCGACGCCTGGCAGCGCGCGGGCGGGCGTTATTATCCCAAACTTCAGATCGCCGTGCCCTTCACGCCCGCAACGGGACGCCGGCTGCTGACCGCGCCCGGGCACGAACGCGACGGCGCGTCCGCCCTGATCGCCGCCGCAATGCGGCTGGCCGAGACGAACGGGCTGTCTTCGCTGCATGTGACCTTCTGCACCGAGGCCGAGGCGGACCGGGCCGAAGCGCTCGGCCTGATGCGCCGAACGACGCAGCAGTTCCACTGGGAGAATGACGGCTACGGCAGCTATGCGGATTTTCTGGCGCAACTGTCCTCCCGCAAGCGCAAGGCCCTTCGCAAGGAGCGCGCCGTTGCCCAAGCCTTCGGCGGCACGATCAACGCGCTGACGGGCGACGCGATCCAGCCGCATCACTGGGACAGCTTCTGGCGTTTCTATCAGGACACCGGGGCCCGGAAATGGGGCACACCCTATCTGACCCGCCGCGCTTTCGACGAATTCCACGCGACGATGCGCGACGACATGCTTCTGGTGCTTGCGGAACGCGACGGGCGCGCCGTGGCGGGGGCGCTCAACTTCATTGGGCGGCAGACGCTCTACGGTCGGTACTGGGGCTGCATCGAGGAGCACCCCTTCCTGCATTTCGAGCTTTGCTACCACCAGGCGATCGACTGGGCCATCGCGCAGGGCCTCGACCGGGTCGAGGCGGGGGCGCAGGGCGAACACAAGCTGGCACGCGGCTATTTGCCGGTGCCGGTCCACTCGATGCACTGGATGGCCGATCCGGGCTTTGCAAATGCGGTCGCACGGTATCTTGAAGCCGAGCGCGAGGCAGTCACCGACGAGATCGAGGTGCTGACCGCCTATGGCCCCTTCCGCCGGTCCGATCACGCCGAGGCGCAATAGGCGCGCATCCCTGCGAAGGCGGCCAATCTAATGCGACTGGTGCGCGTGCCGGGGCCGCTCTGCTCCTGTCATCGGCGAGGTTCGCTTCGTGGCCCCGCGTTGTTCCGCAAGACCCTCGCATGTCATGCCCCGTGCCTGCGGCGCCCGGAGAAAAACGCAGGGTTAGGGGAAAACCCGTCCCGCCGAAGCCGTCAGATCAGGCCAAGCCTGCGGGCAGCGCCAAGCAGGTCCGTCTCGACGTGATGGGCAAAACGGCCGGACGCCGGAACGATGTCGGGGATCTGCACCACTGTCATCCCGGCGGCATGGGCCGATTGCGCGCCCGTCTCGCTGTCCTCGAAGGCCACGCAGCGCGCAGGATCGACGCCGAGAAGCCTGGCCGCCAACAGGTATGGTTCGGGCGCGGGCTTGGGGGCGGTCACGTCGTCGAAGGTGACGACATGCTCGAAATGCACGCCAAGGCCTGTCAGGGCGAGTTTGCTGTCCGCCTGCCGCCGGGTCGACGAGGTGGCAAGCGCCTTCGGCACGGTCAGCGTCTCGAGCAATTCGAGGCTGCCAACCTTGAGCGGAACACCGGTGTGCCAGTGGCGATAGATCGCCTCGGTCCAGGCAGCGGCATAGGCCCCCCGGTCGATCTGCGGATAGCGGGCAAGCACCATCTGCCCACCCGTCTCGTCGTCGACGCCGATCATGCTGTGCAGGAACGCGGGATCGACGTCGATCCCAAGGCTCGCGAAAGCCTCGATCCCGGCCGCCTGTGTCAGGCTCTCGCTGTCGATCAGCGTGCCGTCGAGGTCGAAGATAACGGCGTCGAACATGGGGCTCTCCGGGTTTGGCATGCGTGGGATTTAGTCGAACATGCCAGGCAGCGAAAGGTGCCGCATCTTCACAAGTGCAGTCGGAACCGGGCAAAGCCCCCCGGCGCGGGGCCGGCAGGCTCGGCCGGGATGGACAGCGCGCGAAGATGTGCCGCCGCGCGCGGCGAGGTTTCGTAAAGGACGCTCGTCCCGGCGAGGCGCGCGAAAGTCCAGGCGGGGATCGGATCGGGACAAACCTCGGCCCGCGCCGCGATGTGGTCGCGCAGGACATCCCGGATCAGATCGACGCCGGTCAGGACGACCTCGACGTTGGAAAGCGCAGGGGCGCGGTAACTGTTGGTCGCGACTATGAATACATCCTGCGGCTGGACCGGACGGCCATTCCAGGCGAGATCGCGGATGCGGGCGGGGCCAGCGCCGCCCGGCCCGCAGGACAGATCGACCTGCCAGGTCACCCCGTGGATCACGTCGAACTGCGACGGGGCAATGTCGGGGTCGATCAGCGGCTGATCCGCCTCGCCCGGACGGATGACGCGGAAGATGCTGGCCGCCCGCTCCAGCCAGTCGAAAAGCTGCGCTCCGGTCACGCGGACGGCCCGGATGACGTTCGGATAGGGATAAAGGTCTGCCACGCCGCGCAGCTGGATGCCGCCAGGCTCCACGTCCGAATAGTGGTCCGGGCCGCCCCGTCCCCCCAGCTTGAACGGGGCCGCCGCCGACAGGATCGGCAATCCGGCATGTGCCGTGCCTTTCAGCCGGGCTGCGACGTGCTCTTGCTGGGCATCGGCGATCAGACGCAAGGCGCGGTTGCCCGGCAGGAGGCCGAAGAAGGTGTTCAGCGCACAAGCCGTTCGGCCGACCGGACGGCGGATGTAGCGCAGCGTACTGAGATGCGCCGATGCCGTGGCCGCCTTGATCGAGCGCGCCGCATGGCTGGCGGGGCTTCGCGGCCTGGCCCCGGTCCGCAGCGCCGCAGTTCGCGACGCGGCAAGCGACCACCCCTGGGCGGTCCGGTCAAGCAGCAGGTCGATCACGCCGACATGCGACCCGAAGCAGCCGGGCATCACGGCAGGCTTGCCCCGCAACGCTCCCGCCCGCGCATCGACCCCGGCCAGCCCTTCGAAGGACGGTCCGGGAAAGACCAGATGGCTGTGCCCCAGCACGATCATGTCGATCCCGTCGATCGCGGCAAGCGCAAGTGCCGCGTTCTCCATCCCCTCGACCTGGCACGCGCCGCCGATACCCGAGTGGCACAGCGCCACGACCAGATCGAGGCCTTCGTCCCGTAGGCGTGGGACGAGACGTCGCGCCGTCGAGCAGATGTCATCCGCCTGCACCCGGCCGCGCAGCAGAGCCTCGTCCCAAACCATGATCTGCGGCGGCAGGAAACCGATCACGCCAAGCCTGACCGGATGCTCGCGACCGGTCCCGTCCTTCAGGACGCGGTCGAGCACCACATAGGGCGGCAGAACGGTCTGCCCGTCCGGTTCGTCGAGCCGGACGTTCGCGCAGACAATGGGAAAGTTCGCGCCTGCAAGGCTGCGCCACAGGAAAGGAAGGCCGTAGTTGAACTCGTGATTGCCCAGCGTCGCGGCGTCATAGCAAAGCGCGTTCATGGCAGCGATCATCGGGTGGGTGGCGCCGGTCCGAGGGGGCCGGATCGCGGCGAGGTCGCCCATCGGTGTGCCTTGCAGGAAATCGCCGTTGTCCAGGAGCAGCGTCGCAGCAGCCCCCGCCCGCAACTGCTCGATCAGGTCCGCGGCGCGCACCAGGCCCTGGCCCTCGGCTGGGCGATCCGCGTGATAGTCGTAAGGCAGAATATGAGTGTGAAGGTCGGTGGTCGCGATGATCCGCAGATGGGCCTGATCCTGGGTCTGATCGGGATAGGGCGATGGGTGCAACGAAGTCCTCGACCGGTGGATAGCCATTCTGGGGGCCGTGTCAGACCCTACAGACCGCAGCGAGCCGGGGCCACTCGCCCCGGATGTTCCTGCCTTAATTGGTGCGCCCTTGAGTTGTATTTGCAACCTCGCTTGTCCCGACCCGCCGACTTGTCTGGACTTGCTCCGCCCTGATGGCAAAACGGGGACGGATCAGGGGCAAACAGATGCGAATTGCGGAAAGCGTGACGTTCGGGGGCTCGGGCCTTGCGAGGATGGCCGAGCGGCGCGGCGATGCCGACGAGATCGCGCGGATGCTGACGGGCGGCCTCGTGCTGCCGGTGTGGCAGGGGAAGCCGTTGGTCAGCGGTGCCGAGACGGATGCCCTCGGGTGGTTGCCCGCCGGGCATCGGGCGCTGGCGATGGGCACGACGACCGTCTTTCTGGGCGAGGACGACGGCACGCCCCGCTTTGCCTGCGACATCTCTGCATGGTCACCCGAGGCAGGGGCCGAGGCCGTCGAGGTAGGGTTCTTCGATCCGTCCGAGCAGCGGCATCCGGCGATCGGCGAGGACCATGCCTTCCTCGAATTGCGGGGCGTGATGACCCGCCTCTCGCCGCGCGAGGCGGAACTGGCCGCGACAGCAAAGGCCGTCCTCGGCTGGCACAAAAGCCACGGGTTCTGTTCGGTCTGCGGCGCGGCCTCGGAACCCGCGGTGGGGGGGTGGCAGCGCAATTGCCCTGCCTGTGGCGCGCATCACTTCCCGCGCACGGACCCGGTCGTCATCATGCTGGTGACCCGCGGCAACTCTGTGCTTCTTGGCCGCTCTCCGGGATGGCCCGAGGGGATGTATTCGCTGCTCGCGGGCTTCATCGAGCCGGGCGAGACGATGGAAGCGGCTGTCCGGCGCGAAGTCCTCGAGGAGTCGGGCATCCGGATCGGCGCTGTTGGCTATCTGGCAAGCCAACCCTGGCCCTTTCCCGCCTCGCTGATGTTCGGCTGCCACGCGCAAGCCCTGTCCGAGACGATCACCCTCGATCCGGTGGAACTCGAGGATGCGCTCTGGCTGACGCGCGAGGAGATGTCCGAGGTGATGGCAGGCGGCGATCCCCGCATCCGCGCACCGCGAGCCGGGGCCATCGCGCATTTCCTGCTGCAGGCCTGGCTTTCGGACCGGCTCGACTGACACG
Source organism: Rhodobacterales bacterium (assembly GCA_031425325.1). GTDB lineage: Bacteria > Pseudomonadota > Alphaproteobacteria > Rhodobacterales > Rhodobacteraceae > Aliitabrizicola. The sequence continues at coordinate 35,000 of JANPJD010000064.1, forward strand.
TCCCAGACGAGGCGAGCGCCATGCGGCTGACGACGCGACAAGACATCGACCTTCCGCCCGGCGCGGTCTTTGATGCACTGTCCGACATCCCGAGATGGGAACGGACTGCCAGGGGCCAAGGCGTTAGCGTTGTCCGCACCGATGCCCTTGGTCCCGCGGGCGGCAGCGGGATGCGCTGGGATGTGACGTTCGACTGGCGCGGCCGAAGACGTCAGGCGGTCGTTGTCCTCGACACGGTCGAAAGACCGTCGCTCTTGGCACTTTCGGGCGAAGGCGACAGCCTTGCGGTGACGCTGCGGATCGAGGTTCAGGCGCTTGCCGCCGGTCGCAGCCGGCTGACCGTCAGGATGGACGTCAGGCCAAGGTCCGTGCTTGCGAGGGTTTTCGTCCATACGCTCCGGCTTGGGCGCGCGCGCCTCGAAGCGCGCTTTCGCGACCGCGTCGCCACGATGGCGGCCGGGATCGAGCGCGACGCGGCGGGCCGCACCTAAAGCCTGCGGGCATTCGCCGGATAGACGCCAAGCACGCTGACCTGGCTGGTGAAGTAGCGCAGCTCTTCCATCGCCCGGGCGACGTTCGGGTCGTCGGGATGACCCTCGATGTCGGCATAGAACTCGGTCGCGGTGAACGAGCCACCGATCAGGTAGCTTTCCAGCTTGGTCATGTTGACGCCGTTCGTCGCAAAGCCGCCCATGGCCTTGTAAAGGGCGGCCGGGATGTTCCTGACGCGGAAGGTCAGCGTCGTCATCATCCGCTCGGCCCGGCGCGTGTCGTCTGGAGCGGGCGCCATCACAAGGAAGCGGGTCGTGTTGTTCGACTGATCCTCGATCTGGCGGGCAAGCACGTCGAGCCCGTAGATCTCTCCGGCAAGCTCCGAGGCGAGCGCGCCCGTGGCAGGGTCGGCGCGCTCGGCAACGATCTTGGCCGATCCGGCCGTGTCCGCGCCGGTCAGCCCGGCGATACCGTGCGACCGCAGGAAGGTCCGGCACTGGCCCAGAAGGACAGTGTGGCTCATCGCCTGCCGGATGTCGGCGATCTTCGTGCCCGGCAGCCCCAAAAGGTTGATGTGGACCCGGACGAACGCCTCGTCGATGATGTGCAGGCCCGATCCCGGCAGCAGCGAGTGGATGTCGGCCACCCGCCCGTAGGTCGAGTTCTCGACCGGCAGCATCGCAAGGTCGGCCTCGCCGCGGCGGACCGCCTCGATCGCGTCCTCGAAGGTCCGGCACGGCAGCGCGGTCATGCCCGGGCGCGCCTGACGGCAGGCTTCGTGGGAATAGGCCCCGAGTTCGCCCTGGAAGGCGATCCGACCGGTCTTCATGACACTCATCACAGGCTCCGCCATGGCCCGCCGCACGGGCCGACACCCGCGTCCGGGCGATTGGTCGCGCTACTATACCTTGAAACCCTGCGGGGGAAGCGGGTACATACCTCGCGATTGATGCAAGGAACCGCCCGATGTTCGACACGATGACCCTCACCAAGGCGCTTGGCTCGTTTTGCGCGTCGCTGCTGGTGTTCCTGCTGGCCGGGTGGGCCGCGTCGGCGATCTACTATACCGGCGGCGGCCATGGCGAGCATGCCGAGGAACAGGCCTACGCCATCGACACGGGCGAGGCCGAGGTCGCAGAGGTCGCAGAGGAAGGCCCGCCGCTGGAAGAGCTTCTGGCCGCAGCCGACGTCGGAGCGGGAGAGCGCGTGTTCGCAAAATGTGCCGCCTGCCACAAGGTCGACGGAACGGACGGGACCGGTCCGCATGTGAACGGCGTGGTCGGCCGCCAGAAGGCGTCTGTGCCGGGCTTTGGATATTCCGAGGTTCTTGTCAGCATGCAGGGCGACGCATGGACGCCCGAGAACCTCGACGCATTCCTCGAGAACCCGCGCGGCTATGCCCCCGGCACGAAGATGAGCTTCGCCGGGCTTGCACGCCCGGAAGAGCGGGCGAACCTGATCGCCTGGCTTGCGACCACCCAGTAGACCCGGCGTCCGGGCAGGCCCTTGGCGGGGCGGATTGGACACAAGATCGCGACTCGGCAAGGCGATGCCGTCTCGGGCATCGACAAGGGCTGGGAAACCGTCGGAATGTGAGGCATCGCTTGCCATCGGGGAGAGCCGCATGATCCGTTTCCGCCGCGCCGCCGCTGACGTTTACGGACAGGGCCCTCGGACAATCGGGCAGCTTCTGGCGCTCGGCCCGGTTCTTTTCCTTCTTGCCGTTTGGCCGGGCAGCGCCTGGTCGCAGGCGACGATCACGTCGCACGGCATATCGACCTTCGGCGAACTGAAGTATCCGGCGGATTTTCCGCATTTCGACTATGTCGTCCCCGACGCGCCCAAGGGTGGGCGGATGACCTTCCTGGGAACAGGCGCCAGCCAGACCTTCGACAGCCTCAATCCGTTTATCCTAAAGGGCGAGGCCGCGCAGGGCCTCGGCCTGCTGTATGACAGCCTGCTGGCGGGCGCGCCGGATGAACCGGATGCCGCCTACGGCCTTCTGGCCGAGTCGCTGGAATTCCCCGAGGATCGAAGCTGGGTGATCTTCAACATGCGCCCCGAGGCGCGCTTCTCGGACGGCGTGCCGATCACGGCCCAGGATGTAGTCTTCACCTGGCAGGTGCTGCTGGAAAAGGGCGCACCAAGCTATCAGATCGTGCTCAAGGACATCGCGGCGGTCGAGGCGCTGGGGCCCCATCAGGTCAAGTTCACCTTCCGCGAAGGGGCCTCGACCCGCGATCTTCCGGCGCTGGCAGGAAGCCTGTCGATCCTGCCCCGGCATTACTACGAGACCGTCGCTTTCGAGGAGTCGACGATGGTGCCCCCGGTTGGCTCGGGGGCCTATGTCGTGCGGTCGGCCGATCCGGGGCGACGGATCGAGTACTGTCGCAATCCCGATTACTGGGCCGCCGACCTGCCGGTGAATGTGGGGCAATCCAATTTCGACTGCTTCGTCTACGAATACTTCGCCGACCGCACCGCCGCCTTCGAGGCGTTCAAGTCCGGCGGCTATCTGTTCCACCAGGAGTTCTCGTCGCTCAACTGGGCCACGGGCTATGACTTCCCGGCGATCGACAAGGGCTGGGTGATCCGCGACGAGCTTGACGACAACACGCCTTCGGGGACGCAGGGCTTCTGGTTCAACCTGCGCCGCGAGAAGTTTGCCGACCCCCGTGTGCGTGAGGCCATCGGCCTGATGTTCAACTTCGAATGGACGAACGAGACGCTGTTCTATTCGCTGTACAAACGGACCGACAGTTTCTTCGAGAACTCGCCGATGCAAGCCGAAGGGCTGCCCCAGGGCGAAGAGCTTGCCGTTCTCGAGGAGTTCCGCGACCAGCTTGCGCCCGAGATCTTCACCGAACCGCCCTACAGCCCGCCCGTCAGCGGCACGACGCAGCTTGACCGGGGGAACATGCGCCGCGCCTCGGCGCTGCTGGACGAGGCCGGATGGGTCGTCGGCGCGGACGGACTTCGGCGCAACGCAGCGGGAGAGACGCTGAGCGTCGAGATCCTGGACGACTCGAAGGTCTTCGACCGGGTTCTGAACCCCTATGTCCAAAATCTGCGGCGCGTCGGGATCGACGCCCGCTTCTCGCTGATCGACGCCGCGCAGATGCAGCAGCGGCAAGAGGACTTCAACTTCGACATGATGCCAGGGCGCTTCACGATGAGCTTCAGCCCGTCGCTGGAGCTGCGCCAGTTCTTCTCGTCGGCCGCCGCCGCGACCCCCGGTTCGGTGAACCTGTCGGGCATCGCCGACCCGGTCGTGGATGCGCTGATTGAACGGGTCATCGCGTCGACGACCCGCGAAGAACTGGACGGTCGCGCCAAGGCGCTCGACCGGGTCCTGCGGTCCAAGGGGTTGTGGGTGCCGAACTGGTACAGCGGGCAGTATCTGGTCGCCTATTGGGACGTGTTCGGCCAGCCGCCCCAGCAGCCGCCCTATGCGAGGGGCGACGGGCTGTGGTGGTTCGACACGGCAAGGTTCGACCGGCTGAAGGCCGAGGGCGCGCTGCGCTGACATGGGCGCCTACATCCTGAGACGCCTGCTGCTGATCGTCCCGACCTTGCTCGGGATCATGGTGATCAACTTCACCCTGACGCAATTCGTGCCGGGCGGACCGATCGAGCAGGTGCTCGCCCGGCTGGAAGGCGGCGGTGATGCATTCCAGAACATCACCGGCGGCGCGGATGCGGGGATGGAGGCCGGTGGCAGCGGCGAAAGCTACATCGGTTCGCGCGGCCTGCCGCCCGAGTTCATCGCCGACCTTGAACGGCAGTTCGGCTTCGACAAGCCGCCCGTCGAACGGTTCTTCGAGATGCTCTGGAACTACATGCGCTTCGACTTCGGCGAGAGTTACTTCCGCTCGATCTCGGTGGTTGACCTCGTTCTGGAGAAGATGCCGGTCTCGATCTCGCTGGGGCTGTGGTCGACGCTGATCGCCTATCTCGTGTCGATCCCGCTCGGCATCCGCAAGGCGGTGCGCGACGGCTCGTCCTTCGACACATGGACAAGCGGCGCGATCATCGTGGGCTACGCGATCCCCGGCTTTCTCTTTGCCATCCTGCTGCTGGTGCTATTCGCGGGCGGGTCCTATCTGCAATGGTTTCCGCTGCGCGGGCTGACCTCGGACAACTGGGAAGAGTTGTCGCTGGCGGGCAAGATCGGCGACTACATCTGGCACATCACCCTGCCGGTCCTCGCCTCGACGATCAGCGCCTTCGCCACGCTGACGCTGCTGACGAAGAACAGCTTTCTCGAAGAGATCAAGAAACAGTACGTCATGACCGCCCGCGCCAAGGGCCTGACCGAAGGCAGGGTGCTTTACGGCCACGTCTTTCGCAACGCGATGCTGATCGTCATCGCGGGCTTCCCGGCGGTCTTCGTCAGCGTGTTCTTCGGCGGCTCTCTCATCATCGAGACGATCTTCTCGCTCGATGGGCTCGGGCGGCTGGGGTTCGAGGCGGCCGTCTCGCGCGACTATCCGGTGATCTTCGGCACGCTCTTCTTCTTTGGGCTGTTGGGGTTGCTGATGGGGCTTCTGTCGGACCTGATGTACGTCTGGATCGACCCGCGCATCGACTTCGAAGGGCGCCGCTGATGCGGCTTTCTCCCCTGAACCAGAGGCGGTGGCGGAACTTCCGTGCCAACCGGCGGGCCTACTGGTCGCTCGTCGTATTCTCGGTCCTGTTCGGGCTGTCGCTGTTCGCCGAGGTGATCGCCAACGACAAGCCGCTTCTCGTCCGCCATCAGGGCGAGACGTTCTTTCCCATCTGGCGATTCTATCCCGAGACCTCCTTCGGTGGCGATTTCCAGACAGAGGCCATCTACCGCGATGTCGAGGTGCAATGCCTGATCGTCGCCGCCGGATCGCCCGCCTGCTGGGACGATCCGCAAGGTATCCTGACCGAGGCCACCACCATGGGCACGGTCCTTGGCGAGCCGGTCGAGGTCGGCCGGATCATCTGGCCGCCGATCCCCTACAGCTTCGATACCGTGAACGACCTTGGCGGGGGAACCGCGCCCTCGGCACCCGATGCGGCGCACTGGCTTGGTACCGATGACACCGCCCGCGATGTGCTGGCCCGGGTGATCTACGGCTTCCGCCTGTCGGTCGCCTTTGCCCTGATCGTGGCGGCGCTGACCTCGGTCATCGGGATCGCGGCGGGGGCGGTGCAAGGCTATTTCGGCGGTCTGACCGACCTCATCTTCCAGCGCGTCATCGAGATCTGGGGCGCGACGCCCAGCCTTTACATCATCATCATCGTGGCCGCGATCGTGCCGATGAACTTCTGGCTTCTCGTGGGCCTCATGGTGCTGTTCGGCTGGACCGCCCTCGTCGGCGTGGTCCGGGCCGAGTTCCTGCGCGCCCGCAACTTCGAATATGTCCGGGCAGCCCGTGCGCTTGGCGTGCCGGACCGCACGATCATGGTGCGCCATGTGCTGCCGAACGCCATGGTTGCGACAATCACCATGCTGCCCTTCATCGTGACGGGCACCATCGGCTCGCTCGCGGCACTCGATTTCCTCGGCTTTGGCCTGCCCTCTTCCTCTCCCTCGCTCGGAGAGCTTACGCTGCAAGCCAAGCAGAACCTCCAGGCCCCCTGGCTGGGGTTCACGGCCTTCTTCGTCTTCGCCATCATGCTCAGCCTGATGGTCTTCATCTTCGAGGGCATCCGCGACGCCTTCGACCCGCGAAAGACCTTCGCATGAGCGTGCTCGAGGTCCGCGACCTCTCCGTCCGCTTCCGGCAGGACGGGCGAACGATCGAAGCGGTCCGGGGCGTCAGCTTCACGGTGGGCCAAGGCGAGACGGTGGCCCTGGTGGGCGAAAGCGGCTCGGGCAAGTCCGTGACGGCACTGTCGACGGTCGGCCTGCTGCCCGACGGCGCCAGCGTGACGGGCTCGATACACTATGGCACGCGCCAGATGGTCGGTGCCGACGAGCCAAGCCTGCGCCGCGTGCGCGGCAACGACATCAGCTTCATCTTCCAGGAGCCGATGACCTCGCTCAACCCGCTGCACACGATCGAGCGGCAGCTTGCCGAAAGCCTTGCCCTGCACCAAGGCCTGACAGGGCAGGCAGCGCGGACGCGCATCCTCGATCTGCTGGACAAGGTCGGCATCCGCGAGGCGGAAAGCCGCCTCGGCGCCTATCCGCACCAGTTGTCGGGCGGGCAGCGCCAGCGCGTGATGATCGCGATGGCGCTGGCGAACGGCCCGGACCTGCTGATCGCGGACGAGCCGACGACCGCCCTCGACGTGACGATCCAGGCGCAGATCCTCGACCTTCTGGCCGACCTCAAGGCGCGCGAGGGGCTGAGCCTTCTGTTCATTACCCATGACCTCGGGATCGTGCGGCGGATTGCCGACCGGGTCTGCGTCATGCAGGGCGGAGAGATCGTCGAGCAGGGGCCGACAGCCGAGATATTCGCGGCTCCGCAGCATCCTTACACCCGCACGCTTCTTGCGGCCGAGGCGAAGGGCCTGCCCGACCCGGTGCCCGACGATGCCGCCGAGATCGTGCGGACCGAAGCGCTGCGAGTCTGGTTCCCGATCCAGCGCGGCCTGCTGCGGCGCACCGTCGGTCACGTCAAGGCGGTAAACGCGGCCTCGCTTTCGGTCCGCGCGGGCGAGACGCTGGGGATCGTGGGCGAAAGCGGATCGGGGAAGACGACCCTCGCGCTGGCGATCCTGCGGCTTCTGCCCTCGACAGGGCCGGTGGTCTTCCTCGGCCAGGACCTTCAGGCGCGCGAGGGGCGCGCGCTGCGTGCCCTGCGCGCAGACATGCAGATCGTCTTTCAGGACCCCTATGGCAGTCTCAGCCCGCGCATGACGGTCTACGAGATCATCGCCGAAGGTCTGGGCATCCACGGCACCGCCACGGGCGACCCGCCGCAGCAGGTGGCCGGGATCATGGCCGAGGTCGGGCTCGATCCGGCCGCGATGCACCGCTATCCGCACGAGTTCTCGGGCGGCCAGCGCCAGCGAATCGCGATCGCCCGCGCCATGATCCTGCGCCCGAAGCTCGTCGTGCTGGACGAGCCGACAAGCGCCCTCGACATGACTGTGCAGGTCCAGATCGTCGATCTGCTGCGAGGCTTGCAACGAAAATGGGGGCTGGCCTACATCTTCATCAGCCACGACCTGCGGGTGATCCGGGCCATGTCGCACAAGGTCATGGTCCTGCGCGCGGGCGACATCGTGGAACAGGGGCCGGCCGCCGACGTGTTCGACGCGCCCTCGACCGACTACACCCGTGCGCTTATGGCAGCGGCCTTCGGGACCGGCGCGCCAGCGCTGACCACGGCATGAAGATCCTTTTCATCCATCAGAACTTTCCGGGCCAGTTCCTGCACCTCGCCCCCGAGATGCAGCGCCGGGGGCATCAGTGTCTTGCTCTGACCGACGCGGTGAACCAGCGCGCCTTTCCGGTCCCGGTGGTGCGCTACCGGCACGAGGCGCCGGTCGTCGACCCCGCCGCGACGAGGGCCGGGCGGACCTACACGACGATGACCGACCGCGGGGTGACGGTCGCACGGGCCGCCCGTCAGTTGCGCGACCGGCAGGGCTATGTGCCGGACGTCATCCTCGGCCATTCGGGTTGGGGCGAGACGCTGTTCCTCAAGGAGATCTGGCCCGAGGCGCGCCTCGTCATTTATGCCGAGTTCTACTACGGCGGCGCGGGGCGGGACGTCGGCTTCGACCCCGAGTTCGGCGGCCCGTCCCTCGACAGCGCGATGATCGCGCAGGGACGCGCCGCGCATCTGGGGCAGGCACTGCTGCACGCCGATGCCGGGATCGTGCCGACGCGCTGGCAGGCATCGACCTTTCCCCCGGCCCTTCGACCCATGCTCCATGTCCTGCATGACGGGATCGACACCGATCTCGTCCGGCCCGAACACGGCGCGCGCTTCGCCCTGCCCAACGGGCGCGTCCTTTCCGCGGGCGACGAGGTGCTGACCTTCGTCAGCCGCAACCTCGAACCCTATCGCGGATGGCACATCTTCGCCCGCGCCCTGCCGGGCGTCCTTGCAGCGCGCCCCGGCGCGCAGGTCGTCATCGTCGGCGGCGACGGCACGAGCTATGGCCCTGCCCCGCGCGAGGGGGGAACATGGAAGCAGCGGCTGCTGGATGAGGTGGGCGACCGGCTCGACCCTGCGCGGGTGCATTTCGCGGGGCGTCTCGCCTACCGTGACTTCGTGCGGCTGATGCAGGTGACGCGGGTCCACGCCTATCTCAGCTATCCGTTCGTACTGAGCTGGTCGATGCTCGAGGCGATGGCTGCCGGGGCGGTGGTCGTCGGCTCTCGCACGGCCCCGGTCGAGGAAGTGATCGCCGACGGCGTGAACGGCCGGCTGGTCGATTTCTTCGATGTCGAGGGCTGGACCGCGACACTGGCCGAGTGCCTCGCGCGCCCCGATGCAGCCCTTCGCAATGCCGCCCGACAGACGGTCCTCGACGGCTATGCCCTGCCCGGATGCCTCGACCGGCTGGTGAGGCTTCTGGAAAGCCCGGACCCGGATTTCACTTTGTAGAAATATCCTCGGGGGCTCCAGGGGGCAGACGGCCCCCCGGTGCTCGCCACAGGCTCAGGGCCCCATCGTGAAGCATTGCACCGACCGCGCCTGAAGACGGCGGCAGGCGAGATCGGCCTGGTCCTGAGTCAATCCCACAAAGTTCGCGTCATAGCCGCCGCTGCGTTCGACGACCTTGCGAAGCCCATCGTTCAGGGTCGTCGTCTCGGCAAGTGCGGTCTTCAGAAGTTGCCGCTCGGCCGAACTGCGCGAGTCGAACCGTCCGACATTGATGCCCCAATGGCGCCCACCCGAAGTCGAGATGCGGGTCACCACCTCGGGCGGGGTCGGCACGGTCGCGGGGGCAGGGGCCGCTTCAGCGAACATATCCGCCGGCCTCGGACGGGGCGCGGGCGAGACTGCGGGGCTGGTCGGCGCGACCGCCACAAGTTGCGGCTGTGCCAGCGCTTCCGCCACTGCGGCATCGGCCTGCGCCACGGTCTCGGCTGCCGAGGTCGCAGTCGGCGCCGGAGCGGCGGCGCTTGTCTCGACCACCGAGGCTGTCGCCTCGGCAAGGGCCCCGGCGATCCCGTCCTGCATCGCCAGCAACTGCTCTTGCGAGGGCTGCTCGACCACCGGGCGAACCTTGGGCCGGGGCGAGGTCGTCACGGCCCGGACAAGCCGGATCGTCTTGCCCGCGCCGCCTTCCTCCATCTCGGCCTCGGCCACCAGCGAGTAATCCGGCGGGTTGGGCTTCTGAACCGGCGCGTTCGCGGGGGCCTCGCCGAACCCGATGTCCAAAAGTTCGGCCATCTTCGCGTTGCGGTGTGCCGTCGACTTGCCGCCGAACACGGTCGCTATGATCCGCGTGTTGCCGCGCTCGGCCGAGGCGGTCAGGTTGAATCCTGCGGGGTTCGTGTAGCCCGTCTTGATCCCATCCGCGCCGCGATAGGCATCCAGGAAACGGCGGTTGGTGTTGTTGACCTCGGCCACGCCAGCATCGGTGCTGCGCCGCGAGAAGATGTTGTAATACTGCGGAAAATCATAGAACAGCCGACGGCCGAGCACGTTCATGTCGCGTGCCGTCGAAAGGTGGCCCTTGGCCGTCAGGCCGTTGGCGTTCTTGAACGTCGAATCCGTCATGCCCAGCGCGCGGGCTGTCCGGTTCATCCGGTTCGCGAACTTCGGCTCGCTGCCAGAGATCGCCTCGCCGATGGCCGTTGCCGCGTCGTTCGCCGACTTCACTGCAGCGGCCCGGATCAGGTAGCGCAACTGGATGCGCTGCCCGGCCTTCAACCCCAGTTTCGACGGTGGCTGCGAGGCCGCATGCTTCGAAATCTTGACCATCGTGTCGAGCGAGATCTCGCCCCGCTCGACCGCCTCGAACGCGATGTAGAGCGTCAGCATCTTGGTCAGCGACGCGGGATGCAACCGCGTCTCGGAGTTGTTCGAGTATAGGACTTCGCCCGAGCGGGCATCCATCACGATGGCCGCGTAGGGCGCGGCACTGGCCGGTTGCGCGACCAGGGCCAGAACCATGGCCATGAAGAAACTGAAAGCGAAATGCCCAAGACGCGCTGTCACGTCACCCGTCCTTACCTGCCTCGACGCCCCTATTTTTCTGGGGCTTTTCTGCTGTCTGACACGCTAGCACAGGGGTCGGCTTGCGAAAACCCCTGTAGTTCAAAGGCCTTGATCTGTTGCGGAATCGCGGCGCACCACGAAATGTGGTCTAATCTGTGCCTTGGCGGTCCAGATGATGTGGGTCCGCCGCGCTCAACCGATGCGGGCGGCCCCGCGCAAGGTGCCGCTTCGGCGGATGGGCGCCCCCCCTTTTCGCCAACCCTCTTTCGCCTATATACTCTCTTTGTCGAACCGCCCCTCCCTCACCTTCGGAGTCTGCCCGTTGCCATACCGTTCCTTGCATATGGCTGGCGTACCCGGTGGCGGTGACGGCGAAAGTTCTGTCATCACCAAGACCCGGACGCGGACCGAACGACCGCCGCTTTACAAGGTGATGCTGCTGAACGACGACTATACCCCGATGGAGTTCGTAGTGCATGTGCTCGAGCGGTTCTTCGGGCTGACCCACGCGCAAGCGTTCGAGATCATGCTGACGGTGCACAAGAAGGGTCTCGCCGTGGTCGGCGTGTTCTCGTTCGAGGTGGCGGAGACGAAGGTGGCGCAGGTGATGGATTTCGCCCGCCGTCACCAGCATCCGCTGCAATGCACCATGGAAAAGGAATAAGGCCGCGCTGCGGTCGCCCATGCGCGGAGCCAGACTGTCCCACGCGCTTGAGACCGGCGCTGTCGCTTTTCCCGACACAGGCAGGATTTTTGTCTTTCGCCCCCGCGCGGGCGACGACTTGTCAGCGCTGCCACGGGATCGCGTCACGGTCGTGACCGGCTTTCGCCCCGACTTCGATGCCTTCACCACCGAGGGATTTCAGACCCTCGCCGCCGCCGACGGAACGGCCGACGCTGCGCTCGTCTGCCTGCCGAGGGCAAGGGCCGAGGCGAGGGCGCTGATCGCCGAGGCAGTCGCCCATGTCGCGACCGGGGCGCCGATCTATGTCGACGGACAGAAGACCGACGGCATCGACTCGATCCATCGCGACCTTCGCGCGCGGGTCGATGTCTCGGCACCCGTCTCGAAGTCGCATGGCAAGATGTTCGGCTTCGCTGCGGTCGATGTGTTCAGCGACTGGGCTGCGACCGAGACCGAGATCGAGGGCGGCTTCGTCACCCGGCCCGGTGTGTTTTCGGCCGACGGACCAGATCGCGGATCGGTCCTGCTGGCTGAGCTGCTCCCCGCGAAACTGCCCGCGAGGGTTGTCGATCTGGGGGCCGGTTGGGGTTATCTTTCGCGCGCAATCCTCGCGCGCGAGGGCGTCAAGCGGCTGGACCTCGTCGAGGCAGAGGCGACGGCGCTGGCTTGCGCGAGGTTGAACGTCGTCGATCCGCGGGCCGTCTTTCACTGGGCGGACGCTTCGACCTTCCGGCCGGTGGGGGTGGTAGACACGGTCGTTTGCAACCCGCCCTTCCATGTCTCGCGTGCCGCAGAGCCAGACCTCGGTGCTGCCTTCATTCGTGCAGCGGCTGCGATGCTTCACCCTGGCGGGGTTCTCTGGCTCGTGGCCAACCGGCATCTGCCCTATGGCCAGGTGCTTGCCGAAGCCTTCCGCGACGTGCAGGACGTTGCCGGCGACGGAGGGTACAGGGTGACCCGCGCCGCCCGTCCCGCCCGCTCGCGCCCATGACGACCGGATCAGCTTCGAGGTAACGCATGTCGCTTTCAATCTCTGGCAAGACCGCAATCGTGACGGGATCGGCGAACGGCATCGGCCTTGCTATCGCACGTCATTTCCTGGACCGGGGGGCGAACGTGATGTTCGCCGACATGGACGAGGACCGCCTCGACGCCGAGGTCGGCGCAGAAGCCAAGGCCGAAGGGCCTGTCCGCATGTTCGCCGGTGACCTGCGCGAGAAGCTGACCATCGCCAACCTTCTTTCCGCGACGATGGATGCCTTCGACCGGGTCGATATCCTTGTGAATGCCAGCCGCCAGATGGTCATGTCCGATCCGCTTTGCGTCGGCGACGATGCGGTGGAACAGCTTTTGCAGCAGAACCTCATCACCAGCCTGCGGCTGTCGCAGATGACCGCAAAACGGATGATCGCCCTGGCCGAAGCGACCGGGGCGGAGGGGCCGATCGGCTCGATCGTCAACCTCTCCTCGATCGCAGCGACCCGCACCCAGCCAGAGCTGATGGGCTATTCGATCGCGAGCGCCGCCCTCGATCAGATGACGCGGTCGCTTGCGGTCGTGCTTGCCCCCAAGGGCATCCGCGTAAATGCCGTGGCCTTCGGATCGGTGATGAGCGCCAGCCTGCACGGCAGGCTGATCGAGCATCCCGAGTACCGCGAGACGATCGAGGGCGCGACCCCGATGGGCCGCATCGCCGCCGCGTCGGAGCTTGCCGAGACGGTCCAGTTCCTTGCCTCGGACGCGGCGGCCTTCATGACCGGGCAGATCGTCACGGTCGACGGCGGGCGCAGTCTGCTCGACGTCGTGCGGGCCCCGGCCCACTGATCATTCGGGGTGCAAGGCCCGGCACTGATCGACGGCGGGGGCGGCCTGACGGTTCAGGCTGCGCTGCTGGTCCCGCAACTGGTCCAGCTTGCGCCGCTCGGCGGCAAGGTCGATGGCGACGGGGCGGGTCACCGTCTCGGGCCGGTCGTCGAGGCACATGCGCCCCGAGTCGCGCACGACCCGCTGACCGCTTTCGGTCGTGACAACGATGCTGTCGCGACAGGGGACCCAGACGGTCCGGTAGACGATCTGATCCTCAAGCCCGTAGCCGCGCGCGAGGTTCGCCTCGGTCTCGGCGATCAGCCCGGTTACGACACGCAGGTCGCGGGTGACGCCGTTGATGCATCGTTGCTGGGGCGTGGCGCAGCCGGCCAGGATGAGAAGGGCGATAAGCGGAGCACGGACGGTCATGGTCGGCCTCGGATCTGGGCGGCGCTGGACGTATCCGCCATCCGAATGATAGCACGTCCCAAACCGCAGGAGAGTTCCCGATGACCGACGATTTTGGCGCGCGCAAGGGCCGCGCCTCGCAATGGTTCCGCAGCCTTCGGGACGAAATCGTCGCCGCGTTCGAGACGCTCGAGGATCGGGCGGCAGGGGACGCCCCCGCCCGCGCCGGACGGTTCGAGGTGACCGAGACGACGCGGGGCGAGGGCGGCGGTGGCCTGATGAGTGTGCTGCGGGGCGGCCTCGTGTTCGAGAAGGTCGGCGTCAATGTCAGCGAGGTCCACGGCACCCTCGGCGCGCGGGCGCAACAGGCGATGGCCGCACGGGGCGTTCCGAGCATGGACAGCGATCCGCGATTCTGGGCCAGCGGGATCAGCCTTGTCGCCCACATGCAGAACCCGCAGGCACCCGCGGTTCACATGAATACCCGGATGTTCTGGACGCCACATGCCTGGTGGTTCGGCGGCGGGTCAGATCTGAACCCCTGCATCGAGCACCCCGAGGACACCGCGCATTTCCATGATATGCTCCGTGCGGCATGCGACGCACATGCGCCCGACTACTACACCCGCTTCAAGGCCTGGGCTGACGAGTATTTCTTCGTGCCGCACCGGGGGCGGGCTCGCGGTGTCGGCGGCATCTTCTACGATGACCTGAACACCGGCGACTGGGAGGCTGACTTTGCCTTTACCCAGGATGTCGGACGCGCCTTCCTGCCCGCCTATGTTCCGCTGGTCGAGCGCCGGATGGCCGCCGCCTGGTCCGCAGACGACCGTGAGGTGCAACTGGTGCATCGCGGTCTCTATGCGGAATACAACCTCGTCTACGACCGGGGCACGAAGTTCGGGCTCGAGACGGGCCACGACGCGAATGCCGTGCTGATGAGCCTGCCTCCGATTGCCAAATGGACCTGAGGGGTCACTCCGAGCACACATAGACGACGCCACCGACCGCGAGGACGGTCACGGCGGCGACGCCAAGCTGCGCCGGAGCCAGCCACGTCGTGACGGCCGAAATGCCGAGCTGGCCCAATGTCGAGGCGACGTCCGTGGCCGTGCCTGACAGAAGGACGGCCCCGTTGCCCTGCGTCAGCACCGACACGTTTGCGGCGGTGCGCGCCACGCCCTGCGCCGTCCGCGCTGCAAAACGCGAAAGGTCGAGTGCCGCACGGCTTGAGTCCTCGACCCGCTCGCAAAAGCTCTTCGACGGAGCCCGGCAGATGGCAAAGGCGTTGCGCTCTCCAGGTGCGTAGCCCGAATAGGTCTTCGCCTCGTGGTCGTAGCTCAGGCAGAAGCTGCCGCGCTCGTCATCGGTCAGCTCCGGTGTCAGGGCGCGCAAGGTGACGAAGCCGGGACAGGTGATCGCCCCCCAGTCGCCGAGCCACGCCTCGCGTCGGGTCGTGTTCTCGACGACGCGCGGATCGTCTGGGTTGTAGTGCAGCGACATCGGCGTTCCCGCGACGGACGTCATGCACGGCACAAGCTCTGCGCGGGCGGGCGAGGCCAACGCAAAGCCTGCGAACAGGAAAATCAGAAAAGCACGGACCATGACCGAAGGAACTTCCGATTTAGGGCCCTGTTCCCGCCGCGGATGCGTCATGCGCCCCGCACGACCTCGATCATCCGCGCCACGTTGGCCGGATCAGCGTCAGGTGTGATGCCGTGGCCGAGGTTGAAGATGTGCGGGCCGCCCGAGAAAGCGCGGACAACGTGCCGGACCGCCTCGTCAAGCGCAGGTCCGCCCGTTACCATGTGCGAGGGATCCAGGTTGCCCTGAACGCAGCCCGAAGACTGCACGTTGGCGGCGGCCCATTCGGGCGTGACGGAGTTGTCGAGCGCCACGCAATCCGCCCCGGTGGCCGCGGCAAACCCGACATAGCCTGCCCCCGCTTCGCGCGGAAACGCGATCACGGGCAGGCCCGGATGGCGGGCCTTCAGCGCTGCGGTGATGCGGCGGGCCGGTTCGACCGCGAAATCCTGAAAGTCGCGGCCCTTGAGCGAGCCCGCCCAGGAGTCGAACAACTTCACGACCTCGACCCCCGCTTCCACTTGCATGGACAGATACTCGATGGTTCCTTCCGTGATGCGCTCGATCAACGCTTCAAACGTCGGGCGGTCTGCGGCCTTGAGCGCATGGGCTGGCGCCTGGTCGGGCGTTCCCCGGCCCGCGATCATGTAGGTCGCAACCGTCCAGGGCGCGCCCGCAAAGCCGATCAGCGTCGTCTCGGCGGGCAGTTCGCGCGCAAGGATGCGGACCGTCTCGTAGACCGGAGCGAGCGTGTCATGGATCGCATCGACGGGCTTGAGAACCTCGACGTCGTGCAGGGTGGCGATCGTCGACAGGCGCGGCCCCTCGCCGGTCGTGAACCACAGATCTGCGCCAAGCGCCTGCGGCAGCAGCAGGATGTCGGCGAACAGGATCGCCGCGTCGAAGCCAAAGCGACGGATCGGCTGCAATGTCACTTCCGCCGCGAGGTCCGGGTTGTAGCACAACTTCAGAAAATCGCCCGCCTCGGCCCGCGTCGCGCGATACTCGGGCAGATAGCGCCCGGCCTGCCGCATCATCCAGATCGGCGGCACGGCCAGCGTTTCGCCGCGCAGCGCGCGCAGAATGGTCTTGTCCGGCATGGTCTTCCCTTCGCGTTTTGCGATGCGTCCCCTGCCGCCCCGGCCTTGTCAATACCGAGTTGTCAGGCTTCGTTGACATGGGTAAGCCTTGCCGCATGAGACATTCCCTGCCCACACCCGCAGCACCGCTCCGCATCGGAACCCGGGGCTCGCCGCTGGCACTCTGGCAGGCGCATGAGGTGCGACGCTCGCTGGCTGGGGCTTTCGACCTGCCCGAGGCCGCCTTCGAGATCGTCGTGATCAAGGTCATGGGAGATCAGATCCAGGACCGCGCCTTGAAGGAGATCGGCGGGAAGGGCCTCTTCACCCGCGAGATCGAGGAGGCTCTGCTCGACGGCGGCATCGACATCGCCGTCCATTCCATGAAGGACATGCCGACCTTGCAGCCCGAAGGGCTAATCCTCGACTGCTACCTTCCGCGCGAAGATGTGCGTGATGCGTTCGTGTCTCCAACCGTGGCGCGTCTTGGCGACCTGCCGGTAGGGGCTGTCGTCGGGTCGTCGTCGTTGCGCCGGCGCGCCCAGCTTGCGCTGAAGCGGCCGGACCTGCGGCTGGTCGAGTTCCGGGGCAATGTGCAGACCCGGATGAAGAAGCTTGAGGACGGGGTGGCGAGCGCCACCTTCCTTGCGATGGCGGGGCTGAACCGCCTCGGGCTCGCGCATATGGCGCGCTCGGCGATCGAGGTGGACGTGATGCTGCCGGCTGTCGCCCAGGGCGCCATCGGCGTCGAGCGGCGGTTGGCCGACGACCGAACGGCCGGGATGCTGGCCGCCATCCACCATGGTCCGACCGGCCTGCGCCTGGCCGCCGAGCGCGCCTTCCTGCGCGTGCTCGACGGCTCTTGCGAGACGCCCATTGCCGGGCTCGCCGTCCTTAAGGGCGACAGGCTGCATCTACGGGGCGAGATCCTGCGGCCTGACGGCAGCGAAGCGTTTGACAGCAATGTCTCCGGCCTTGCGTCGGACGCCGTCGCGCTTGGCGAAAGCCTTGCGCGGGAACTGCTGGACCGCGCGCCATCCGGTTTCTTCGACTGGAAGGGCTGAAAGCCCGGCCGGGCGGTCCCGCTCAGCCCTTGCCGGACAGGCGGTCGAGGGCCTGAGTCCGGCCGAGAGCGATCCGCGCGGCGTCGCGCGCGTCCATCCATGTGGCCGTCTGGCGGGCCAGGGTCATGTTGATCTCGCTGCGCCGCGCATCCGCCCAGCGGCCGTAGCGCAGGGCGACCTCGGCCTCGGCGGCAAGCGGCAGGTCGGTCGCGGCCGAGGGCCGATCGAGGTCGGCGAGCCGGTCGAGCGACTCCTGCCTGGCCCGGCACGCTGCCCGGAACGCCGCAAGGTCGCGCTCGAGCAGGACGGCCGCGATCGCGCGCAAGGGCTGAAGGTCGGGACCGCTCATCCACGCGCCCGGGCTTTCTTCCGCATGGCATCCGCGAACCGGATCGAGGCTGCGACGGCGCGGTAGTGTTCGGGACGGATCTCCTCGCCGATGGCGACCGTTCCGAACAGCGCACGGGCCGAGGGCGGATCGCTGTGGATCGGCACGCCCGCCTGGGCTGCCCGGCTTCGGATGATCGCGGCCACCTCGTCGACCCCCTTGGCCACACAGACCGGGGCCGAGCCCGCACCCTTGTTCCAGCGCAGGGCGACCGCGTAATGGGTCGGGTTGACGATCACCACATCGGCGCGCGGCACGTCCAGCAACATGCGGTTGGTGGCGATGGCCTGACCGCGCTGCTGTCGCTGCGCCTTCATGTGCGGATCGCCCTCGGACTGGCGGAACTCGTCCATCACCTCCTGCCGGGACATGCGGTTGCGGCGGATGAACTGTGCGTGCTGCCACAGGAAGTCGATGCCGCCCAAGGCGACCGCGATGACGAGCACGATGCCAAGGAAGGCGACGGTCAGGCGAAGCAGGACGACCATCACCAGTCCTGCGCCAAGTTCCAGCGTCGGCAAGATCTCGGCGAACCTCTGCATCAGGAAAAACCCCAGCACGACCGAGATGATCAGAAGCTTCGCCGTGCTCTTCGCGAATTCGAACAGCCCCTCGCGGCCGAACTTGTGACCGAAGTTCTGGATCGGCGAGATGCGCGACAGACGCGGCGCCAGCTTGGACGGGGCGATGGCTACGGCGCGCATGGCGATCAACGCCACCACTGCGGCGACGGCCGGCATGAGGAAAAAGGGCGCGACCGCACCCCCGACCCTCAGAAGGATGCCCATGATGGGGGCCGCCGCCCCCTCGCTCAGCAGCGCCGCCATCCGGTCGGCCTGTCCAAGGAGGATACCCCCGACTTCGCCGACTGATTGCAGCGCCTGCGGCCCGCTGGTGACGCAGGCCAGGACGAAGCCCGCATAGGCCGCCGCACCCACAAGATCGGGCGATTGGGGCACCTCGCCGCGCATCCGCGCGTCATCGAGGCGCTTTTGCGAGGGTTCGTGTTCCTTCTCGGTATCGTCATCCCCGGCCATCAGGGGCCGACCGCCGCGAAGGGCGCGGCCAGATAGGCGTTGAAGGCGCGCAGCCACACCACAAGCAGAAGCGGCGCGATCACAGCGAGCAGCACAAGCCCCCCGCCAGCAAGTGCGGGCGCCCCGACGAACGACACCATCAGTTGCGGCATCGCCCGGTTGATGACGCCTAGGGCCACGTTGAAGAGGAAGGCCGCGATCACGAAGGGAGCGGCGAGCGAGAAGGCGAGGGCAAAGGCCTGCCCGATCCGGGCCGTACCCCAGGCCGCGATGTCGGCAGCCCCGGGAAGCTGACCGGCAGGCAGAAGATCATAGCTGAAGATGAAGTACTTGGCCGCCGTCACATGCAGCCCGCTCGACATGGCAAGCGCGAGGCCAGCAAGCGTCAGGACATGCGACACGGCGGGTTGCGGCTCCACCCCGACGCCACCGAACATTTGCGCCAGCGACGTCGCCTGCGCGATCATCGCCCCGGCGATCTGAAGCGCATGGATGAAAAGGCGCACCCCGAGCCCAAGCGCCAGGCCAATGACCGTCTCGCTGGCGAGAACCGGAAAGAGGCCCGCGGCCATTGCAGGTCCGACCGGCACGGCAGGTGCCACCACCGCCGTGAAGGCGAGCGCCAGCACGAGGCGGATACGCTGCGGCACCTGCTGTTCGCCGAAGGCGGGCATCAGCGCCATAGCCGCTCCGACCCTGAGGAAGACGATGAAGCCATGCCAAAGCACCTCCCGACCCAGCCCCGCAAGCTGCGAGAGGGCCTCGATAAGCCCGCTCATGGTGCGATCAGCCCGACCATCGCGGGTCGGGCATCGAGGCCGATTTCCTCATAGGACAGCACCGGCGCGGACAGCCCCTTGGCATCGAGCACCGTCCGCAGGAACCGGCGGCGCAACGTCGAGGTCACCAGCGCCGGAAAGACCCCCTGTTCGGTCACGCGCCCGATCTTGTCAGCGAGCGCGCTTGCCAGCCGGTTGAACTGATCCGGCGGCAGGGCCACGTCGCGCAGCCCGCGATCGCCGTCTATCTGGTGTGCAGCGAAGGCACGCTCCCACTCCGGCGCGAGCTGAATCAGCGGGATCGAGCCATCCGGCCGTTTCAGGGCCGCGACCAGCTGGAAACCAAGCCGCCTGCGGACATGCTCGGTGATCGCTTCGGGAGTGCCGAGGCCGCGCGCCTCGGCGATCGCCTCGAGGATGAGCGGCAGGTTGCGGATCGAGACGCGCTCGGCCAGCAGCAGGCGCAGGACAGCGATCAGAAGGTCGGTCGGCACCTTCTCGGGCACGAGGTCGTCGAGCAGACGCCGGTTCGCTTCGGCCCGCCGGGTGTCCGAGACGTTGACGAACTCGTCCAGCAGGCGGCGCAGGCCGCGCAGCGACAAGAGCCGGGCGAGGTTCGACTTGATCACCTCGAGCAGATGGGTGGCCAGGACCTCCGCCGGCGTGACGACAGTCAGCCCGGCGATCGCTGCAGACTCCTGGTGATCAGCGGCCACCCAGCGGGCCGGGGCGCCGTAGACGGGCTCGCGCACGTCCTGCCCATCCGGGGCCTCGATCCCTTCGGTCAGCAGGACCAAAACCCGGTCGGGCACCAGATGGTCGCGCGCGGCCTCGACCCCCTGCACCCGGATGCGGTAGGTGCCAAGCGGCAGCAACGGATCGTCGGTCAGCCGGATCTCGGGCAGCACAAGACCGAAGGTGAGCGCGATGTGCGAGCGCATGTTGGTGATCCGGGCATCGAGACCGGTCGCAGGATCAAGCACCATCGCCACGAGACCTTGCGAGAACTCGACATGGATCTCGTCGAAGTCGAGCACATCGCCCAGCAGCTTGCGCGGCGCGGCTTCTTCGGCCCTCGGCGGGGGCTTGCTGTCTTCCGCCAGCCGCCGCTGCGCGAAATAGGCCATTGCGCCCAGACCCGCCCCGGCGAGCATGAAGGGAACGAACGGCATGCCCGGCACCAGCGCGAACAGGGCCATCAGAAGCGCCACCGTCCCGAGCGCGCCAGGATAGCGCCCGAGTTGGCGGAAGAAGTCGAGATCCGCCGCGCCCTTATTGCCGCCGCGCGACAGAAGCAGCGCGGTCGCGACCGAGATGATGACGGCGGGGATCTGGCTCACGAGCCCGTCGCCTACCGTCAGGATCGCATAGGTCTCGAACGCCTCGCCTGCGGCCATCCCGTGAACGAAGATGCCCATGATCAGGCCGACGACGATGTTGAGAAGGGTGATGAGCAGTCCCGCGATCGCGTCGCCCTTCACGAACTTCGACGCGCCGTCGAGCGAGCCGAAGAAGTTTGTCTCGGCGAGTTCGGTCTCGCGCCGCGCCTTCGCCTCGGCGTGGCCGATCGCCCCGGCCGACATGTCGCTGTCGATGGCAAGCTGGCGTCCGGGCATGCCGTCGAGCGCGAAGCGCGCGCCGACTTCGGCCATCCGGCCCGCGCCTTTCGTGATGACGACAAAGTTCACGATCATCAGCACGCAGAAGATGACGATGCCGAGGATCAGGCTGCCCCCCATGATGAAGTTCGCGAACCCCTCGATCACATGACCGGCCGCATCCGTTCCGGTATGTCCCTGCCCGATGATGAGCTTGGTCGACGAAATGTTGAGGGAAAGCCGCAGCAACAGACTTGCGAGCAGGATCGTTGGAAAGGCCGAGAAATCGAGCGGCCGTTCGATGAAAAGCGCGACGGTCAGCATCAGGATCGCAAGCGCGAAGGAGACGGCAAGCCCGAGGTCGAGAAGCCAGGCGGGCACCGGCAGGACCATCATGGCGATCACCGCCATCAGGGCGAGGGCCAGAAGGATGGTCGGCTGGAATAGCGTCCTGACCGTGAAGTCTGGCATCACGACCCGCCCCCGAACAGGCTTGGCCCGCCTGCCTGCCGCGGCACCAGAGAGCCCAGAGAGCCCGCGTCGCCCGCCTGGAGAAGCGGAAAGCCGTTCACCCGCAGGAAGGCATCCTCCATGCCCGGCAGCGCGCCCGTCAGGTCGGCATAGAGCGTCTCGAACCGGGCGCGATAGCGCTGCGCGTGCTCGGGCGTGCGGGAATGGTAGGCGGCGGCGGCATCCGGCCAGGACCCGGTTTCATCATTCAGGCGGGCCAGGAAACGGGCGGCATGTAGTGCATTCGTGTCGGGGTCGAACATGGTGGCCAAGTCGGCGAAGGCATCGCCGTGCCAGCGCAGATTGATCTGGAAGCATCCGATGTCGATATTGGTTGCCCCGAGCGCCTGACGCTCGGCAACCGCCAGCTGGGCGTCGTGGCTGGTCTCGAACCACTGACCGTCACCGCCAAAGTTGGCGGTCCAGGGCCACGGTCGGTATTCGCCATCCTGAGTGCGCCCGGACTCGGCAAGCGCGATCGTCCTCAAGACCGCGATCGGGACGCCGACCTCGCGCGAGGCGCGCAAGGCTGCCCGCTCGCACAGGTCGGCCTGGTCTCCCAAGGCCGAGGCGAGGCCCGGTGTTCTCAGGATCGCAATTCCCGCCACCACGGCAAGCGCGAGGATCAGAACGACTTGTCTCAAGGGTTTCACCCACGTCCATCGCGGCGTTCACCGCTGCCCCGGCAAAGCTGCGCGAATAGTCTTGCGATTCGGTAACCCGATCAGGGCTCGGGCG
The DNA here is from genome assembly GCA_031425325.1 of Rhodobacterales bacterium. Classification (GTDB taxonomy): domain Bacteria; phylum Pseudomonadota; class Alphaproteobacteria; order Rhodobacterales; family Rhodobacteraceae; genus Aliitabrizicola. The sequence continues at coordinate 57,274 of JANPJD010000064.1, forward strand.
CGGCGACCTCGGCCAGAAGGCGGTCGACGGCCTCGCGGGTGCGCGTGCTCTCGTCGAGGAGGGCGCGGCTGCCTGCGAGCGTGGCCTCGGCGCCGGGGAGGCCGGCGGTTACAGGCGCAAGGAGCGTCCAGACCGCCGGAGCCCTCGGGTCGGCTTCGCCTTGTGCGACCGACCAGTCGCCTGACTGCCAGCGGGCCGTCGCTGCGCCAGCCGGGTTCGCTGCCGCCTCGAAGGCCGTGGCAGCGGCCTGCAGGTCGTTGAGTTGCAGCAGCCCTGCTGCCCGCACCGCCTCGACCTGCGGCCCCGCGAGGCCCGCCAACTGCCGCAAGGCGGCCCGCGCGTCGCCACGGGCCAGTTCCGCTTGCGCGAGCAGAACCCGACCCTCTTCGGTTGCAGCAGGCACGGGCAGCCAACGAAGCGCTGCCTCGGCAAGACCGAGTCCGAGCAAGCGCTCTCCGATCCTTAGCGCGGTAGCAGGCCGGTCCGTCGGACGCGGCTCTTCCGGGGCGAGGACGGCGTGCAGAAGGATCGCCGAGTCTGGCGCCAGGTCAGCGATGACTTGCCACATGTCCTGAACGCTTTCAGGATCGACCGCCCCTTCCGCCAAGGACAGGGCAGCGTCGACGTCATTGCTCGAAGCCCGCGCCAGCATTTCTGCCCGAAGCAGGGCGGGGACAAGGTCGGTGCCCTCGCGCTCGTGCCGATGGGCGGCGATCTCGGTGACGGTGGTCGCCTCGACAGGCTGACCAAGGGCGATGCGGGTGTCCACGAGCGCAATCACGGCTTCGGCCGCCTGGTCGCCTCCCTGCGCCGCGACCCCGGCGAATTCTTTCGCCGCCGCCTCGACATTTCCGCGGCTTGCTTCGAGCCTTGCGTCGATGACACGTGCCCCTTCCCCGAGCGGACCTGGAGCCCGCCAGATCGCATCGCGGATGGCCTGCGCCACGGGAACCTCTCCGGCCGCCAGCAGTCGTTCGGCAAGGCCAGGCCCGAGATGGCGGCGCAAGCCCACGGGCAGCGCCGAGAACGCCGACCTGATGCCTTGGGCTGCCTCGTTGGTGAACGGTCCCGGCTCAGTCACGGTGAGAGCCGCCCAGAGCGCTGCCGCCCCGGGACAGGCGGACTGCCCGGCAAAGGGTCCGGCCGCGATCGGCCTCTCGCCGTCGACGGCCAGCGCGAGGGTGCGCCAGAGCTCCGCGTCGGGATGGTCGGGTGCCAGCGTTTCAACTGCGTTGCGCGCCTCGGCGCCGAACCCGAAATGGAGCAGGAGCTGGACATACCCTGCCACCGAGGCGGGGTCCGGGCGGTCGAACTCTCCAAGAAGTCGGCCCCTCGCCTCGGCCACCTGCTCGACGAAGGGTCGCCCATCTCCCCATGACGCGACGTCGAGCGCCGCGTCGGGACGGCATTCTTCGCCGTTCAAGCCAAGGCCTTCGGGTTCGACATTTGCGGGATTGGCCCGCGCGCCTGGCCTGACTTCGACCCCCAGCGGATCGACGCCCAGCGAGTCCGCTGCAATTCTGGTGGCTGGATCGGGCGCTGGAAAGACCGGGTCCTCGACCTCGATCAGGCCCGCAGACGCCGCGCGCCCGAACTGCTGAAGAAGGTCCGCGCGGGTCTGCTCCATCTCGGGGGTTGCGGTCGACGGAAAGAGGATTGTCGGATCGACCACCGCAGGGCGCTTGGGAAGCTCGACGATCTGGAGGGAAGCACGCGGGGCGGGACGCGCCCGCGGCCGCGGCGCCTCTGCTGTCGCGAGCGCCGGAAGCGAGGCTCCCCCCAGCGACAGCTCGAAGGACGACCCCTGCGGGGCCGGACCGCTTCGCAGGTCGATGACGACGATGTTCGGCCGGTAGGCGAAGGGTATGGCATGACAGTCGCATGCGAGGCCTAGGCGCAGCGTGCTGGTGCGGGGGTCGACCCAGATCGCGGCAAGCCGGTCTCGCGGGATGATGTCGAACACCCCGGAGACGTCGAAACTCAGGTCAGGCGCATCCACGCGCAGTTCATAGCCGTCTACCGTGCGGCCAACCTGCCAGCCGACCGGACCATCGAACTCCATGACAAGGCGCGTGAAGTCGGAGTGCTCGCCCGATAGGACGCGCACGGTCTCGGCGCGAGCTGCCGTCGCAGACAGCGCGAAGACAAAGAGCAGGAACCGCAGGATCATGCCGCCTCCTTCTTGAGCGCCCGAAGCGCCTCCTCGAGATCGCCAAACCCTGGCCGCATGCCGTGAGGCGTGTTCTGACGACCGACCTCGATGCAGATATTGGGCGGATGGTTGTGAAGATTGGCCACCAGAACCTCGCGGATCAGCCTGTAGAAGTGGGAATCTTCCTCCACCACCGCCTTCACGCGGGTGGCGAACGGCCCGACCAGCCCGTAGGCAAGAAAGACGCCCAGAAACGTGCCGACGAGCGCGCCGCCGATCATCTTGCCGAGGATCTCGGGCGGTTGGTCGATCGAGCCCATCGTCTTGATCACCCCGAGGACCGCAGCGACGATCCCCAATGCCGGAAGCCCGTCGGCAACCGTCTGAAGCGCATGGCTGGAGTGGAGCGCATGGCTCATCTGCGTCTCCATCCGCTTGTCGAGCACCTCCTCGACCTGGTGCGGATCGTCGTAGTTCATCGAGGCGGCCCGAAGCGTGTCGCAGATCAGGTCGACCGCCTCGTGGTCCGCCCTGATCCTTGGATAGCGGGCAAAAAGGGATGAGGTCTGAGGAGCTTCGATGTGCTCCTCGAGGGCCACAGGGTTGGTCCTTGCGATGCGGATCAGTTCGAACAGAAGGCAGAGAAGATCGCGATAGTCGGCAGGCTTCCACTGCGGGCCCTTGAAGACCTTCTTCACGTCGCGCAGCGTCTGCTTGATGGCAGCAACGTCGTTGCCGAGCAGGAAAGCCCCGACGGCTGCGCCGCCGATCATGATCATCTCGAAAGGCAGGGCCTTCAGGATAATCCCCATCTTGCCACCCGCGAGGATGTACCCGCCGAAGACCATCACGAAGATCACCGCGATCCCGACGAACCCGATCATGACCGCTCCTGTTGCCACCCGTGCCGGAGGCTGTCAGACGCAGGTTAAGAAAGCCTGTCACTCCACTGGTGCAGCCGCGTTCCTCGCGGCGAGAATCACGCTGATCGCGTAGCCCTTGTCGGCGCTGAGGCCTGCGAGGATGGCGGCAGCTGCGTCTGGCTTCATGCGGCCCAGAAATCCGGCCGCGAAATCGGGGGCCATCGCTTCGAACAGAGGGGCGGCATCGCGGGGGCGCATCCGCTCGTAGACCTGCGTCAGGGTGGCAAGGTCCGATTCGGCGGCACCATCGGCCATTGCGACGGTTGCCGACAGGCGCGCCTCGGCCTCCTCAAGCGCCGCAATGCGGCTTTCGATCGCCTGCTCGGCGAGGTCGAGCGCCGAGAGACGGTTACCCAGCGCGGCCTCCTTGGCCTGCACCTCCGCCTCGCGCGCCAACAGCGCTTCGGCGAGCGCGAGCGGCGGTTCCGGGCAGACGAGAGGCTCGGTCCCGGCTTCGGGCGCGTTGGCGACGGCTGCCCCCACCCCGAGTCCGAGCCGGATCGCCCCGGAGGAGGCGAGAAGAAGTGCGATCAGCACAAGCGTTCCGCGCCCCGGCTGCCGCCGCACTGTCATTCGGCCGCCTCTGCCTCGCGCGGGCCACGCTTGCGGACAACCCGCATCCGTCGTTCGGACTCGAAGCCATCCGTTTCAGCCGGCTGGTCCGGCAGATCATGCAGGGACGCGAGTAAAAGCTCGAGCCTCGTCTGGGCCGCCTCGGCCCGCTGCGTCAGTTTCTCGAGACCGCTCGCCGAGCCAGAGGCAGCCCTCTGGGCCTTGTCTAGGGCCCGCGTCATGTCATCGACCTGCGCGGACAAAACGGCGATCGCCCCGCCCATACCCGATTCGAGCGTCTGGAACTTCTTCAGGCGGGCGGAGAGAACATAGCAGTAGGCTGCCGCCCCGAACGAGCCGGCTGCCAGCAGGATATTTGCGATCAGATCCATCAAGACCCCTCAATTCAACACGAACTCGGTGACGAGGAGGTCACGCACTCGCCCCTCGCCCGTCACGATCTGGATACGGCGCAGCATCTGCGCGCGAAGCTGAACCAGTGCCGCGGGATCCTCCAGTTGCGCCACATCGACGGCTCGCAGGTAGCCGTTCAGGACATCGATGATCCGAGGCTTCAGAAGGGCGACCTCGCCCTCATGTTCAGGGGTCACCTCGAGCGTGGCGGCGAAGCGAAGGTGCTGGCCGGACCCCCCCGGACCGAGCGAGATGATGAGCGGATCGACCGGCACGAAGGCGACGCCCGGCATGGGTGCGTCCGGGCCGTGGCTCGCAACGGGCAGGCCGAGCAGTCCCGAATAGGTTGCGAAAAACCCGCCGCCCGCCAGCAGGACCGATGCGCCCAGCGCGATCAGCATCGGCTTCGGTGATCTTTTCCGCGAACCGGGATCGGCCTGTTCCGCGACGTCGGTCATCTTTGCCTCCTTCTGGTGCAGGATCGATATAGCGGGAAGGACACTAACCGATTGTTAAGCCAGATCACCCAATGTCCGGGGGCAGCAGGCAGAACGCCTTGGGATCGGAGAGACGCGTGCAGAACTTCCTTTCGGTCTGGTCATCCCTTGATTTGCGCCACCGCATCGTCATCGGCGTCGCCACGGTCGCGATGTTCCTCGCGATCATTGCCCTGTCGCGAATGGCGACGGCACCCGGCCTGTCGCTCCTCTACTCGGGTCTCGACGCGGCCGCCGCAGGAGAGGTGGTGGCGGCGCTCGAACAGCGCGGCATCGCGCATGAGGTGCGCGGCGGCGCGATCTTTGTCGACAGCAATCAGCGCGACAGCCTTCGCCTGACGCTCGCGGCAGAAGGGCTGCCTGCGGCGGGAGGCGGAGGGTACGAGTTGCTCGACGGCCTGTCAGGGTTCGGCACGACCTCACAGATGTTCGACGCCGCCTACTGGCGCGCCAAGGAAGGTGAACTGGCCCGCACCATCCTCGCGATGCCGGGCATCGGGGCGGCGCGGGTACACATATCGCGCGCCGATCCCCAGCCCTTCCGCGCGCCCGAGCGTCAGACGGCGAGCGTGACGATCACGACGGCGGCCGGAAGCGTCGGGGCGGCCCAGGCAAAGGCGTTGCGGCATCTCGTGGCGGCAGCGATCGCCGGCATGACACCGGCCGACGTCGCCGTGATCGACAGCGCCGGCGGCCTCGTCGACGACCAGGAGGCGGCCGCAACCCCGGCGATTGCCGCCCAGTCGCGCAGCGCGGAACTTAAGCGCAACGTGGAACGGTTGCTCGAAGCCCGCGTCGGGCCGAACAATGCGGTCGTCGAGGTCTCGGTCGACGTCATTTCCGAGACTTCCACGATCACCGAGCGTCAGTTCGATCCCGAGGGGCGGGTCGCAATCTCGACCGAGACGGAGGACACGTCCGAATCGTCCAGCGAAGCGGCGGACCAGGTGACGGTCGCCTCCAACCTCCCCGAGGGCGACGCGGGGGCGGGGGCGCCGTCGCAAAGCAGCAGCACCGGCACGCGAGAGCGCGTGAACTTCGAAGTCTCCGAGACCAAGCGCGAGACGGTGCGTGTGCCCGGCGACATCCGCAGGCTGAGCGTCGCCGTGCTCGTGGGCACGGTTCCGGTCGTTGCCGAAGACGGGACCGTGACGCAAGCTGCCCGCCCTCCCGAAGAACTCGAGGTGCTGCGAGAGCTTGTGGCGTCGACCGTGGGTTACGACGAGGCGCGCGGCGACACCATCACGCTTCGCTCGCTCGAGTTCCGTCCGCTGGCGACCGAAGGCACCCTTGCCGAGGCGGGGATGCTTGCCGGGCTCGACACGATGTCGCTGATCCAGCTTGCCGTGCTGGCCGTGGTCATCCTCGTTCTGGGGCTGTTCGTGCTGCGCCCGATGCTTCTGTCACAGCGCCGGGGCACACCGGCAGAGGCCCTGGCGCTGTCGGCTTCCTTTTCGGGTGCCGGAACCGGTCCGACCCCCGGCCGAGAGGCGACACGGGCACTCGACGGCGAGATCGACGATGGCCGCCCTCTGCCGCCATTGCCCGTCGTCTCGCGCGAGGACGGTGACCTTCCGGCTGATCCCGTGGCGCGCCTGCGTCGGCTGATCGAGGTCCGTCAGGCCGAGTCGGTCGAGATTCTGCGGGGCTGGATGGAAGAGCGCGAGGAGCGGACCTGATGCCCCCGCTCAAGCTCGAGGTCTTCCAGACCACCGGCCCCGCTGACGTGACCACCGACGAGGGCAACTCTGACCTCGAGGAGGCCCGGCTCGCCGCCTATGAACAGGGCTATGCTGCGGGCTGGGAAGACTCGACGAACGCGCAGGCCGAAGATCAGCGCAAGCTGCGGGCAGACCTCGCGCGGAACCTGCAGGCCATGTCCTTCACCTATCACGAGGCACGCACGCATATCCTTCGCGCGATCGGCCCGCTTCTGCAGGATCTCGTCACGCGGCTGCTACCTTCGATCGCGCGCGACGCCCTTGGCCCTGTCGTCGTCGATACGCTGATGCCCATGGCCGAGGAGCTTTCGGAAGCCCCTGTCGTGATCGTCATGAACCCGTCTGCCAGACCGGCCATCGAGGCCGTGATGGCTCACGTCAAGGGTCTGCCCGTCACGCTGCGGGAGGAGCCGTCGTTGTCCGAGGGACAGGTCTACCTCAGCCTCGGTGAGTCCGAGACCCACATCGACCTCGACCGTGCCACTGCGGACATCGCGGCGGCCGTGCGGGGATTTTTCGAGCTCGCCGGAAAGGAAGCCAGACATGGATGAGACTGCCGAACCGACCCCGTTTGCCCAAGTGCCCATCGAGATCCTGATTTCGGTCGGCAAGGCGCGCCCGCAGATCCGGGATCTTCTTCGCCTGCAGAGGGACGCGGTGCTCGCCCTTGACCGGCGAATCGACGATCCGGTGGAGCTGTATGTCGGCGACCGTCTCATCGCTCGCGGCGAACTGCAGGAGCTTGACGGCGACCAGGCGGGCCAACTCGCGGTCAGATTGACCGAGGTCGCAAACCTGCGCGGGGAATTATGAGGTCGGGCGCAGCACTTCTGATCGTGCTGCTGGCGCTTGCCCATCCGGCTGCAGCGCAGGAGATCACGGTCGACCTGGGCGACGATGCGGCCCTCGCGACGCGCAGCATTCAACTCATCGTCCTCATCACTCTGCTCAGCCTCGTTCCGGGGCTGGCCGTGATGGTGACCTGCTTTCCCTTCATCGTGACGGTCCTGTCGATTCTGCGGACCGCGATCGGGCTTCAGCAATCGCCCCCCAACATGCTGATCGTCAGCCTCGCGCTTTTCCTCACCTGGTACGTAATGGACCCGGTCTTCACGGCGGCCTGGGTCGACGGGCTGCAACCGCTTTCCGAGGGGAGGCTGACGCTCGAGGCGGCGCTGCCGGCAACGATTGGGCCGTTCCGTACCTTCATGGCGGCGCGACTGGACCCCGAGACCTTCTCGGCGCTCCTCGCCTTGCGGCCGGGTACAGAAATTGGGGCGATGGTCGACGCCCCGCTGTCGATTCTCGTCCCGTCCTTCCTGCTCAGTGAAATCCAGCGGGCATTCGAGATCGGGTTCCTCATCTTCCTTCCATTCCTGATCATCGACCTCGTGGTGGCGGCCGTGCTCATGTCGATGGGCATGATGATGGTCCCGCCCGCGATCGTCTCTCTCCCCTTCAAGCTCGCCTTCTTCGTGGTCGCTGACGGATGGGCCCTTATCTCAGGGGCGCTCGTCCGAAGCTATCTTCCTGCCTGACAGGCGGAGTTTTGCTGCCGCCATCGCCGCGACCTGCCGAAACTCGCAGAACTCGCGAGGCCCGAAAGCCTTCTATCCCGGGCTGAATCAGACCGTTCGATCCCGGATCCGGTCCAGGAGTGCAACCAAGGTCCGACGTAACGGGCGGGTCAATCCCGGTGACCGAGACCACGCCTGCGGATTGATCGCGGTCAGAAGTGAGCCGAGCCTGCTGCACAGCCCCCGCATCGCATCGACCGAGATGGAGATGGTCCGGAGCACGCTGCGCTTTGTCGGCTAACGGCAATGCGATCAAGCTCCGGGTCGAGGCTGCGTCAGACCGAGACCGACGAGAAGCTGTTCTGCAGGCCAGTCGATCGGTATCCCGCATACTCGACAATTCAGGGCGACGGCGATGCCACGGCACCACCTTCGTTCCCTTTGACCAGATCGGGCAGTCCGAACCAACCGCCCCTTGATACAGGGCCGAAGCTGCCCGCACTACCACGACGCGGTAAACGATCGTTCGGCATGCGGACCGGCCCACAACGTTGTCAAGGCAGGTGCCCCCCGACCAGCGTCAGCCGGCTGCAAGGCCCACGTGGAGCGCTTCCTGCCTACGGAGTTACGGTTTCGCGGGAGCCCGAGGGTAAAACGCTCACACCGCCGAGAGGTGAAACGGCGCCCCCTCCCGTCGCCTCGCCCGAGGTTTAGGGCAGTTCAGCGCCAAGGTGAACCAACTCATCGATCGGGCCGAACGTGTTCGCCCGTTCGGCGCGTCAGGAGTCAGTTCACCACGAACTCGGCGTGAAGCGCGCCTGCCGCGTTGATGCTTTTCAGGATGTCGATCATGTCGTTGGGTGCCACGCCGAGGGCGTTGAGACCCTCCACCACTTGGGACAGGGTGGTGCCGCCCGGCACCACGGCAAGGCCGGTACCCGGGTCTTCCTCGATCGAGGCCTCGGTACGGGGAACAACGATCGTCTCGCCGGGTGCGAATGGATTGGGCTGATCGGCTTCCGGTCGCTCCTGAACCCGCAGGGTGAGGTTGCCCTGTGCCACCGCGACGGCGCTGATCCGCACGTCCTCCCCCATGACGATGGTCCCGGACCGCTGATCGACCACCACCCGGGCGCGCGATTGGGGTTCCACGACAAGGTTCTCGACCCGCCCCAAGACATGCGCCGGAGAGCGCATCCGCGCCGCCGCGACGTCCAGCGAGACGGTCCCCGGGTCGGTCATTGCAGCGATAGCCTGGCCGAACTCGCGGTTGATCGCATCCTCAATCCGCCCCGCAGTCGTGAAATCGGGGGTCCGCAAGGCCAACCGGATCGAGGTCAGGCCGGAGAAGTCGAACTCGACCTCGCGTTCGACCCGTGCGCCCGAGGGGATAGAACCACCGGTCGGGACGCCTTGCACAACGCGCGCCGCCTCACCCTCGGCCGAAATGCCGCCCGCGATCACCGCACCCTGCGCCACGGCGTAGATCTGTCCATCCGCACCATTCAGCGGAGTCATTACAAGCGTGCCGCCACGGAGACTCTGAGCATCCCCGATGGCCGAGACGGAAACATCAACGCGGGCCCCTGCGCGGGCGAAGGGCGGAAGACTTGCGGTCACGAAGACGGCAGCGACATTCTTGGGGCGGAACTGCTCGCCCGTCACGTTGACCCCGAGCCGTTCCAGAAGGTTCGTCATGATCTCTTCGGTGAAGGGCGCGTTCCTGAGGCCATCTCCGGTGCCGTTCAGGCCAACGACAAGGCCGTAACCGACCAGATCGTTGCCCCGGACACCGTCGAACTCCACAAGGTCCTTGATGCGAATGTCGGCAGCGGGCGCCGGAGCCGCATGAACGAGGGCGAGCAGGAGGACAAGCCACCTCACAAGTAGTTCGCCAGGCTGAGGCGCGAGAGGCGGGCGGTAACGGCATAGAGCGTGTCGAGCTGGCCTTCCGCGCGCGTCAGGGCACTTGCCGCCTCGTAACCGTCGACCTCAACCAGCGCCGACCGCACGATCCGCAGCGATGTCGCCTCGGCAGCGTTCCGGGTCTCGGCCGAAGCGATCCGCTCTTGCGCGATGCCCAAACGGGCGGCGAGTTCGGTGCGCGGTGAGGCAGAGCCGAGCAGGGTTTCACCTGCCCTGCGCGCGAGATGCGCCTGCTCGGCTACGTTGCCCAAAAGTATGCCCCGGTCGACGAGCGCCCCCATCGCAAGGCCCTTCAGCGTCTCGCGCAGCCCCGGATCGGCGGCTGTGGCGGCGAGGGAAACGGTCTCTCCCGGTGCGGTGGCGATGGGGTCGAGTGGGGGGCCACCCCGATAGGCGACAGTTTCGAAGCCTGCCGGGTCGCTGAACCAGGCATCGAGAGCAGCGCTTACCGCATCGGCGGATTGAAGCCCCGCTACCGCCATGTCGAGGGCATCGAGGATTACGTCGGACTGGGCCAACGCGGATCTTCGCGTCTCGGTGCCTGCGAAGAGCGAGCGATCGCCGATCCGGCTGTTCAATGTCGCGACGGCCGAATCGAAGCGCTCCCGCGCATCGCGGCCTGCGGTGGCGAGGCTCGTCTGGTTTCCCGGCGATGCGGCAAGCAGAAGCGTGCTGGACAGGGTCTGAGCCATATCGCCCAAGCTTTCGAGAGCGACCTGCATGCCGTCGGCAAACGTCTTCGCCTCGGATGTCGAGGTGCGATACGCCGCGAGCCGGGTGAGCGCACCGTCGATACCGTTGAGGGACGTGAAGTCGCCCTTCACCGCCCGTCCGGTATCCTGAACGCGGCCTGTCGTGGACTCGAAAGCCCGCCGGTCAAGCTCGGTCTTCAGAACGGTCGTCTGGTTCCGCAGCATGAAGCTGCGCGCAAGATCACCGATCGACGATACTGTCATGTCACATCCCCAGAAGCAGCTTGATCATGTCGTCAATCGTCTGCACGACCTTGGCATTGGCGCCGAAGGCCTGTTCGATCAGCAGAAGCTGCTGAACCTGCTGGTCGCTGTCGACGCCCATCGCCAACTCGTCGTTCCGCAACGCATTGAAGCTCGCCGACGAGAACCCCTGCTCGGACTCGGCGTCGAGCCGCCGGGCCGATATCCGCGAGAGGAGATCCGAAGCAAGGCCCGCCAAGCTGCGCTCGCCAGGCTCGAATTCGCCCGACAGCGGCTCGCGCTTTTCCGACAGGGCCTCCTGAAGCGAGCCTAGAATCCGCGAGGCTCCGGGAGAGCCGAGTGTTGCGGCCCCAAGCCCATCGCGCAACCGCCAAAGCGCGCCGCCCTGCGAAGGGTCCGCCGCCGTGTTTATCGTAAGTCGGCCAGCGAGGCCGGACTCGGTAGCTGAATCGAAGACGGCGCCGCCATCCGTGAAAAGACCCGGCTGACCGGCGGCAAGGGACGGATCACGGGCCGGGTCGGCGAAGCGCGCCATCAGGTCGCGCGCAACGGCGTCGAGTTGGGCCTGCAGGGCCGGGGCATGGGTATCGCGGATAGCGAAATCAGCCGCGAGCGTGCCCCCCTCCATCTTGCCGTTCGAAACGCCGAGCGTCACGGCCCGTCCATTCATCGTCAGGCCGGAAAGGGCCCCCGTGTCGACCGTCATGTCGGCCGTCACGAGCCCGACCGGCACGAAACCGAACACCGCCGGGCGCCCGTCGAGCAGGACCGCACCCCCCGTCGTCACCAGCGCGACCTCGCCGTTGTCGCGCGCGATCTCGCGCACCGGCACGATCCCTGCAATTCGGTCGATCAGCTGCTGACGCTGGTCGAGAAGGGCCGAGGCGTCCCGGTCGGCGGTGACCTGACGGAGGATTCTCGCGTTCAGGATATCGACCTTCATCAAGGTCTCGTTGAGGACCGCAACATCGCGGGCAATCCGGTCGTCGGCCCTTGCACGCTCGTCCTGGACGGCGTCGGTTGCATCTTTAAGCTGTGCTGTGAGCCCCTGGGCTGCTTCGAGCACATCCGCGAGGCGCGGCTCGCTGTCGGGGCGGGATGTGGCGGCGAGCAGCGCACCCTCGAGATTCTCGATGTTCTGCCCCAGCGAGCTTGAACTGTCGGGCGTGCCGACGGCGGATTCCATCCGGGTAAAGTGGTCGACCGTGACGCCCGCCCCGGCAGAACCCGCCTGGGCCACACGCCTGTCCGAAAGAAGCACCAGGTCGACCACGCGCAGGACGCCCGTGACCTTGACGCCGCTGCCCGAGCCGCCGACGCTTCTGGCCGACAGTTCGAGCTCGCGGCGGCCATAGCCATCGGTCAGGGCGTTTGCAACGTTGGTCGATACAAGCTCGGACGCCCGCGACGTGGCCTGAAGACCCGAGAGCGCGCTGGAGAGGCTGGTGGAAAGGCTCATCTCGGTATCCTAACGTTCGTTCATCTTTTGATGTTGGATGTTTCCTGAAGCATCTCGTCGACAGTCTGGATGACCTTGGCGTTGGACGAATAGGCGCGTTGTGTCTGGATCAACTGGGTCAGTTCGGCCGCAACGTCTGTGGCCGACTCCTCGCGTGCGAAGCCGAGAACCGACCCGGTGGGTCCGTCGCCTGCGTCCCACAGGAACAGCGGGCCGCTGTCGTTGGAGATCTGATAGGTCTGGTTGCTGTTCGCGATGAGGCCGTTGATGTTCGGCACGTCCACGAGCGGGATCTGGTAGATCCGCCGCGTGAAGCCCTGGTCGTAGATGGCATAGAGATCGCCTTTCTCGTCGATCTGGACCGAAGTCACGTTCGCCACGGGTGATCCGTTCTTCGACACCCCGGTCAGTGCGAAACTGTCGGAAAGCTGCGTCATGCCTTCGGGGTCGCCGGGCGAACCCAGGGTCAGATCGATGGGACCCCCGGCAACGGTTAGGCCGACGCGGCCGGTTATCGGATCGTAGGCCCCGCCCGAAACTGTTGCGACAGAGAGGAGAGTGCCACCGGACCCTCGGCTGTCGTCGAAGGTCAGCGTGTACTCGCCCACGACCGCACCGCCCGAAGCGGAGTCCCGCAGTACCAGCGTCCACTGGTTCGATGAGCCTGCGGCGGGAACGGTCGGCGTGAAACTCGCGTCGATGGTTTCGGCAGTTCCAAGGTTGCCAAAATACTCGACATTAAGCGACTGCACTTCTCCGCCGGCACCGGCAGTGGTCTCTGTGGCCGGCAGGTTTACGGCAAGACTGATGCGCGTCGTCGGGTTGGCCGCAAATTCGTTCAGTCCGATCCGCACGGGCACCAGACCGCTGGGACTGACCCGTGAGTTGTTCGGGATCGTGCCGTCGGAATTCGCAGGCCAGCCCATAAGCACCATGCCGGATTCTGTCCTAAGAAGGCCTTCGGCGTCGGGGCGGAACGAGCCGGTCGTCATCAGGCTGAGGGGGGGCGAGCTTTCCCCCCGCTCGACCGCGCTCGCGGTCGTGACCGGCAGCATGCCCCGCCCGTCCACCGCGATGTCGGTGGCATTTGAGGTGCTGACGAGCGGTCCACGCTCGTCGATCAGGCGCATGGTCGATACGCGGACGCCGCCCGCCGAATAGCTGGACGTATTGCCGCCTTGCAGCACCATCGCATTGAAATCGACATCGGCCCGTCGGTAGCCATACGTCGAAGAATTCGCGATGTTGTCCGAGATCGTCGCCAGGCGTGTCGCATTGGCATTGAGTCCGGCGACCCCGGCATTGAGCGAGGAAGAGATTGTCATCAGTGCGCCTTTCTGCAGCAAGCGTTGTGCACACCATGCGACCGCTGCCTTAAGATGCGACTAACGACGCCGGGGCTTCACCGGTCTCGTCGCAACAGGATCACTTCGATCCGGTTGTTGCGTGCCGCCATCGGATTCGCGGTTACGGGCATCCGGTCGGAAAAGCCCGCGATCCGTTGGATGCGCGACGGTGGCAGAGACGCTGATTCGAGCAGGAGGCGCATCTGTTGAGCCCGCTCGGACGACAGCGTCCACGCGGGATTGCGGATCAGGGTGATCGGATAGGACCGGACGTGGCCCTGCACCGCCACATCGTTACTGGCGAGGCCGATTACTTCCGCAAGCAGGGCCGCAAGATCTCCGAGGATCGGCTCGGGCGTTGCAGTATCGGTGCTGAAAAGCTGCATGTCATCGAGGTCGAACAGTTCGATCACCAGCCCTTCGTCCGTGACGCGGGTCACGACATGGCGCAGCGCGCGTTCCATCGTCATGCTCTCGCCGCCCTTCGCAAGCAGGGCCTGCTCGACCCGCTCGAGCGCGGCGACCTCGCCTTCGGTGCCCGTCCGGTCACCTTCGCCCGGGGTCGCATCCCCCTTTGCCTGCTGTTCGGCCGCGGGGCGCATAGCGGCGGCACCGGTTCCGTTCCGCGCGAACACATCCTCGGAAAAGATGCTGTCCCCGCCGAACGCCCCATCGCCGCCGCCGGAAATCCGGTTGATCGGAATCGTCGGATTGAAGTAATCCGCGATACCCTTTCGCTGTTTTTCGGTCGTCGCGTTCAACAGCCACATCAGCATGAAGAAAGCCATCATCGCGGTGACGAAGTCGGCATACGCCACCTTCCAGGCCCCGCCATGGTGCCCGCCGCCCTGAATGATCTTCTTCCGCTTGATGATGACTGGCGCGGCGTTCGACTGCCCTGCCATCCCGTCACCCTTCCGTCACCCCGACGGCAGAATGAGGCATCCAGGATGAAGGCGGGCTTAACCTTCGGCATTTTAGATGCTTCAAAAGAGCGGGGCCGGCTTTGGTCAGATGGCCCGGCGTCGTGACTGCGCCTGGGAGAGTGCCGATGACCCTTTTCCTCGGGATTGACGGTGGCGGCAGCGGCTGCCGCGCCGCCCTCTGCGATCGTGACGGGACAGTGATTGGCCGGGGCGAAGCGGGGCCGTCGAATATTGCATCGGACCCGGATGGCGCCCGTCAGAGCATTCTGGCCGCCGCGGCACTTGCCATGCCGCCAGAGACCGATCCGATGGCGGTCGAGGCGGTCCTCGGCCTTGCCGGGGCGAACGCGGGAAGCGACCTCACGGCCTTTGCCGCTTCGCTGCCGTTCCGCCAAAGCCGGATCGTCTCGGATGCCGTGACGGCAATCAAGGGCGCGCTGCGGGACGATGACGGCATCGTCGCGGCGCTTGGAACAGGCTCGGTCTTCGCATCACAGCGAGGCTGCCACATCACGCAGATCGGCGGATGGGGGTTCAGCCTGGGCGACGAGGCCTCGGGTGCCTGGATCGGCCGCGAGGTGCTGTGGCTTGCGCTGCGGGCGACCGACGGGATGGCGGGAGACACCCCGCTGCTACAGGGCTTTCGGGACCGGATGGGCGGTGGCGACGGCATCGTACGGTTCGCGGCCCGCAACCGCGCCGAGGAGTTCGCTGCCCTCGCGCGCGAGGTGATGCAGTCCGACGATCCGGCCGCACAGATCATCAGAACCCGCGCAGAAGCGGAAATCCTCGCGTACATTAACAGGCTCGCAGGGGATGACGCTCTTCCGGTGGTCTTCACGGGCGGCCTCGGGGCCGCATTTGCCGACCGGCTTGCGGATCGGTGCAGGGTGCAAAAGGCACAGGGCAGCCCGCTGGACGGGGCGCTCTGGTTAGCGCGGACGTCTGGACAAGGACGGCGTACATGACCCGGACGATCCTGAAGGGCGCCACGGTGTTCGATGGCGAGCGGCTGCACGACGGCAAGTCGGTTGTCCTGCTCGACGGGCGGATCGACGCGCTTGTGCCCGAGGCCGAGGCGCAGGGCGACACTGTCCTTGACCTGACGGGCTGTACCCTCGCGCCGGGCTTCGTCGATCTGCAGGTGAACGGAGGCGGCGGGCGGATGATCGACGACAGGACCGACGTCGCGGCGATCCACGAGATCTGCGCGGCGCATGCGCGCCTTGGCGCGACCTCGATCCTTCCGACGCTTGTGACGACAACCTTCGAGGGTACGGGCCGGGTCATCGAGGCTGGGGTCGCTGCCGTTGGCACGGTACCCGGCTTTGTCGGCCTGCATCTGGAGGGTCCGCATCTCGATCCGGTCCGCTGCGGCGCGCACGATCCGCGTCTGATCCGCCCGATGCGGGACGATGACCTCGTCCGCTTGCTGGACGCTGCGCGAAGGTTGCCGGTCCTGATGCTGACAGTCGCACCCGAAGCGGTCAGCAACGCGCAGATCACGGCGCTGTCCGGGGCGGGGGTGATCGTCAGCCTCGGTCACAGCAACTGTACTGCCGCCGTGGCGCGGCGGGCCATCGACGCTGGGGCGCGCTGCGCGACGCACCTCTTCAACGCGATGAGCCCCCTGACAAGCCGCGAGCCCGGGCTCGTCGGGGCCGTGCTGGACGGAACGATCCCGGCAGGCCTGATCGCCGATGGGCACCACGTCGCGCCCGAGGTCATGCGGATCGCGCTGGCGGCCCGCCGGGATGGCATCTTCCTTGTGTCGGATGCCATGGCCGTGGCCGGAACAAGCGCAACCGAGTGCCGCATCGGAGACCGGGTTATCCGGCGCAACGGGGGCCGTCTGACTCTTGCCGACGGCACGCTTGCGGGGGCCGACATCTCGCTGCCCGAAGCGGTGGCTGTCCTCGTGCGGTCGGGCATCCGGCGCGAGCGGGCACTTGCGATGGCAACCTCGGTTCCCGCCGAGGTCGCTGGTCTTGGTCACAGGATCGGGCGGATCGAGCCAGGAAGGGGCGCCGACCTTGTTCTTCTTGGCCCGGACGGCGGGCTGAGACAGGTCTGGCAGGCCGGACGGATGATTCTTTCCCCGACCGTCTAGGCCCGGTTCAGCCAACGTCGCAGGACGCCGACATCTTCCGCCATGACACCATGGCCTGCGCCGGGATAGTGCCGTGTCTCGACCGTCGCGCCCATGGCGGACAGGACCGCGGCGCTTTCCTCGACGCGGCGCAGCGGGATATGCGGATCGCGCTCGTGAACGCTGATCCAGACCCTTCCCGGCGTGATGTGGGGCGCATAGTGGAAGGTCTTGGGCCGGAAGCCCCCCAGCGCCTCGTCCCCCGCCAGACTCGAGTCATCCGTCCCGACGAGCCCGCCCGACATGGCGATCACGCCTGCAAGCCCGTCGCCGTGACGCGCGAAGACCTCGAGCGCAAGACAGGCGCCCTGGCTGAATCCACCCAGCCAGATCCGTTCGCGTGGCAGGCCATCGCGCTCAAGTTCCGCGACGGCGTCGAGCATCCGCGCAGTGCCAGCCTCGACGAAGGGGGCCATCCGCGCCGCCGGGGCGAGAAAGCTGGTGGGCCACCAGCTTTGCCCCGGCGCATCGGGCGCGATGGCGACCACATCGGGCAAGGCTGCATGCGCCATCAGCCCGAGGATGTCCTGCGCGGACCCGCCCCGGCCGTGTGCCAGGACGATGCCCGCCGTCGCCCGCGATGGGGCGGGTCCGACGCGCCTCATTGCGGCACGCGCAGGGGCGGCAGGCTCCGCTCCAGATGGGCGCGGATCACCTCGTGCTGCGGCGGCAGCTTCAGGCTTTGCCCCAAGCTGTCGGCAGGTTCGTCGACCGCAAAGCCGGGCGGATCGGTCGCGATCTCGAACAGGACGCCGCCGGGCTCGCGGAAGTAGATCGCATTGAAATACTGGCGGTCGATCACCGGAGTCGTGGGGTGTCCGGCGGCGGCAAGACGCTTTTGCCATTCATGCTGCTCGTCGTCCGAACGGGCGCGGAACGCGACGTGATGGATCGTGCCCGCACCCGGCCGACCGCGCGCGGGCACGTCGCTGCGAATCAGGTCGACGACGGTCCCGCGCTCGGTCCCCGGTGCCACGAACCGCTGCCGCGCGAAGCCGTCACGGGTTTCGCTGCCGGCCTCGCGATAGCCGAACACATCCGTCAGGATGCGCGCGGTTGGGCCGAACTCACGCTGCCAGAGCGTGACCGAGTGGAACCCGTCGATGGCCGCGGCGGCATCGGTCGTCTCGACCAGTTCCACCGCAGCGCCATCCGGGTCGCGCAAGGTCAGAACCCGCTGACCGAAGCGCTCGACCGGACCGGCGAAGTCGATCCCCGCCCCAGCGAGGTCATCCATCCAGCCATCGAGGCTCGCAACGGCATAGGCATGCGCGCTCGCCATGCCCGGACCGGGCCGACCGGGGGCCGCATCGACGAACGGAAAAAATGTCATGATCGTTCCGGGCGAGCCTGCGGTGTCGCCGTAATACAGGTGGTAGGTATCAGGGGCGTCGAAGTTGACGGTCTTCTTCACAAGACGCTGCTTCAACACCTGGGTGTAGAAGTCGACATTGTCCTGCGGCGGGCCAGAGATGGCCGTGACGTGGTGAAGGCCTGCGATGGATGTCTGCGACATGATCTGTCCTCAGGGCCGGAATGGCTTGGGACGAATTTGGTAAGCTCACCGCCTCAAGTCACCCTTCGCGAATGCACGCAGGGCTGTGCATAACCGGCCTTCTGTCAAGCGAGACGAGCACAAAGGCAACAACCCAACGGAACGTGTCCGCTTGGCGATCAAGGCCTAAATCCGCCCGGCTTGTAAGTGTAGAATCGTCGTAACGCGCAACACGCCATTTGGTTCCGGGCAAAGGGGAAAAAATGCGGCTTCTTGTGACCTCTGACCAATTTCCAATGTTTAATCCTGCCTCGCTTGATGACGTTAAGGACCCCTGCCCGGTCCACGATGGCCATCAGTGGCACCTGTTCGGGTCCGGCGGCACCGTCACATCGGAAACCTGGAAGATATTCCATGCGACTGCGGATCAGCTTGCGGGCCCTTGGACGCAGCACCCGCTGATCGACCTCGGAATCGAGGGCGAGGGGGTCGCGGCACCGGGTGTCCTCTATGAGGACGGACTGTTCCACATGTTCATCCAGACCGAGTTCATGCGGCCGGGTGGTAAATGCGTGCACCTGTCGTCGGTGGATGGCTTCGACTGGGTTTTCGAGGATTTTGCGCTTTTCGCGATCGACGGGACGGCTGAGCACGGACTCTACGACCCTCATCCAGCCATAGTCGGGGGACAGCGCTATCTCGTCTATTCCGGGATGCCCCGCTTCGTGGGCGCGCCTCAGCCCGACGTCTACCTCGCGCGCAGCACGACGAACACTTGGGCCGGCCCGTGGGACAGAATTGGCAAGATCGTCGACCACGATGACCTGCCGCACCACAATCCGCGTGACCATGCGGACTACGAATGGGGGATCGAAGGGCCGCAGATCGTCGAGTTGCCGGACGGGCGCGTGCTGCTCAATGCGACCTGCTTCCTTCCCTCGGGCACGCGCGGCACCCGACAGCGCGTCTTCCTTGCCGTGTCCGACGCCATCACGGGTCCGTATCGCAGCCTCGGCCCCATCCTCGACCCGGCGGAACCGGGCGAGAACGGACATTCGACCGTCTTTCTGTCGGGCCGCGACCTGACCGTCTGCTACCAGAGCCGAGTTGCATCCACCGGTCACAGGTGGCGCTATGGGGTAATGACCGCCCGCCTCGAGCTGGAGGAAGAGACCCTCTTAATGACAGCGGCGGAATGACAAACGGCTTCGCAGGACACAATCGCGCTGCGAAGTGGCATCTCGATGTCAAGGCCAGGCCACGACCTCTAGCGCGCTTTCGCGCGGGCAAGTGGTGCCGCTGAAGGGACTCGAACCCCCGACCCCATCATTACGAATGACGTGCTCTACCAGCTGAGCTACAGCGGCGTGGTGGCGGGTCTTTAGCAACCTTTTCCGGGGGTGTGTAGCCCCTTTTCAGTCTCCGTCCAGGCGGCGGTCAGACAGCGGCGGGTCCACCCCGTCGGGCTTCGCTTTCCCGCCGAGGAGGGGGAGAAGCTCGCTCTGGGTGGCGCTGGGTCCGGCCTCTTCGACCGGTTCGCGCCAGGTCAGGGTGTCGAACCCGCCGCAGTTGGAACAGATGGGTGCCCAGCTTGCATGGATGCTGTGGCAGGTATCGCAGACCCATTGCGGGCCGCGAGGTGCGGTCAGCGTGCGGGCAAGCCAGCCCCGCACGACCGCATCGTCTGCCCCTTCGCCCCGCTCGACCGCCGCCATGATCGCCAGGCTGCGCCGCGTCGGATGCCGGGTTGCCAAATCGCCGAGCGCGCGGCGCGCGGCCGGGAAATCCTCGGCCGACAGGTTCAATTCGGCCAGCAGCATCCGCGTCTCGTCATGGCCGGGGCTCACCCCGGTCAGCGTGCGGAACCGCTTTAGCCGCTCGACCGGCGTCTCGTCCGGGACAATCTCGGCGAAGGCGGCGGCCAGATCGGGATGGGGGCTGACTTCCCATGCCTTTTTCAGGACGCGGGTGGCATTGCGCGTGTCGCCATTGGCGATGTACGCCCGCGCCGCCATCGCCGCCGCGGGCACAAGGTCGGGCGACAGGCGATGCGCCTCGATCGCCGCCTCGCGCGCGGCAATGTCGGTGCCGTCCTCGATGATCCCCTTGGCCTGCTGCAAGGCCAGTACGGCATCGCGCCGCCGGTGCAGGTCACGCGGGATGTTCCCCGAGCGCAGCTTTGCGGCCAACGTGCTGCGCGCGCCCGCCCAGTCAGAGTTCTCGGCCTGAAGGTCGAGCAGAAGGTCCTGGGTTTCGCGGTGCGAGGGTTTGAGCGCGAATGCCTTTTCGGTCAGGCGCAAGGCCGTCTCACGGTCACCGTCGGCAAGCGTCTGGCTGATCAGCCCCCGGATACCCACGAAGCGCGACGTCGGATCGGCCAGAAGTGCCTTGTACGCGGCGGTCGCCTTGCGGCTGTCTCCGGCCGCCTGTGCCGCCTGCGCGGCGAGGATGTTCGTCAGTTCCGGCCGCCTGAGGTAACGTTCGGCCCGTGTCGCCCGCGACAGCGCCACCTTCGGTTCGCCCGAGGCAAGAGCGATCATGCCCTCGGCGAAGGCTTGGTATCCCTTCTTCTCGCGGTTGCGGTCGAAGTATCGCGAGATCGCCGTCTCGTCGCCGGTGATGAACCGGATTACCGCCACGAGAAGGCCGATCAGCCGCAACCCAAGCCAGAGAAGCGCGACGACGAGCATCCCGACGATCACGGCCTGCAAAGGCCCAAGCGTGAACTCGTATCCCCCCGCGGTGATGCGAAAGCCCTCGCCGGTTTCCAGAAGGACAGCCGCGCCCAGCGCGAGTACCGCCACGAGCCCAACGAACAGCAGGACCTTGAAAAGCGACCAAAGCATCGCGGCTACTCCCGACCGAGGTCGGAGAGGATGGCAGACAGGGCCGCATCGGCAGCCGCGCGCCGTCGCGCTTCGGCCAACCACTCGGCAAGCGGGGCCTTGGCCGAGTCCGGCAGGGCGTCGAGTTCGCCAAGAGCGTCCGTCAGGTTGCCAGCCGCGACCGCCGCATTGGCGCGGGACAGGATGGCGTCGGGATCATCTCCCGCGCGCGGCTCGACCAGCCGGGCGCCGGTCTGGGTGCGAAGGAAGGTCAGCGTCCGATCCGCCCAGCCCGTCCCAACATCGGCGCGCAAGGCGGCGTCCAGCGCATCGCGCGCGAGGTCGGGGAAACGGTCCTGAAGCGAGCCAAGCCGTTCGATTCCGGTCTCGGAAGCCTCAGTCAGGGCAGGCGGAACCGTCAGCCCTATCGCCTCGATCTCGGTCAGCACCGGCCCGAGCGGCTCGCCCGTGTCGAGCGCGGATTGCAGGCGGCCCAGCGCCAAGCCGAGGGTAGCTTCACCTGCGGTCGAAGCCATCTCCGAGCGCAGAGTGTCCAACTCTTGTGTCATGGCAGCCAGCCGGGTTTCAGCCTCGGCGATCACCTCATCCAGGCGGGCAGCCGCCTGCACCGCAGATCCTTCCTCCACCTCGCCGCGCAAGGCGGCAATCTCCTGGCGAACGCCGTCGAGGTCACCTTGGCCGGCGGACGGGCCCGGCGCACCTGCGGGCCTGTCCTCCAGCGCAGCGATCCTCGCCTCGAGCGAGGAAAGCGCCGCGTCGAGGTCGATACCATCGTCCCGCTCGGCCAGGCGGGCCTCGATATCCGACCGCAGCGCTTCGATTTCGACGGCGGCATCGGGGACGGGCCGCGACGAAAGCTCGGCCACCGTCGCCTCGAGGTCAGCGATCCGTGCGGCCGTTGCAGTGACATCGGCCCTCAGATCGGTGGTCTGCGCCGTCGGCCAACCTTCGGGCACAAGCCGGGAAAGCCCGAAGCCCGCACCCGCAGCAAGGATGCCGCCGAGCAGAAGCGCGACGAAGCCGCCTTTCCGTCTGGGGGGAACTGTCCGGGCATGCTCATCGGCCTCGATCACAAGGGGCGGTTCGACAGCCGGATCGCGGTAGGTTTCCTCGTTGGTCATTCTCGCCTCCGCCCCGATCTGGACTCATTGATCTTATGCCGCCGTGACCTCCGGCTTCAAGGCGATCCCGCCCTGCCGAGCAGGCTGCCCACCGCGTCGAGCATCGCCGCCTCGTCCGGCCGCGCGGCAACGGCAAGCATCTCCGGCCCAAGGCCAGAGGCTGCCAAGGCAACCGCTTCGCTTAAGGCAGCAACGTGCAGAGGCGCCAAGCGTTCCCCGAACGCCTCGGCCGCAAGCCGGGCGCTGCGCGGCGAGAACAGCGGGAGCAGCACCGGCGCGTGACCCTTCATCGCCAAAGTAGCCTCGGCGGTGGGACGGGCCGGGACCTGCTCGTAGACGACCGCCTCCAGCACATCGACCCCAGCCTCGTGCAGACATTGCCGAAGCGGGCCAGCCACGTCCGCGCCCCGCGCATGAAGAAGCGGCCCGCGCTCGCCCGACTTCAGGATCAGGGTCACGAGCGCGGCCGCATCGCCGCCCGCCGATCTGACTGCGAATCCTTCGGCCGCCGCAATCTGCGCCGTCCGGTCGCCGACACACCAGGCGGGGACCGACCGATCAGCGCTGAGCCGCGTATAGCCGAGGACTGCCGTCTCCGAGGTGAAGATCAGCCCCGCCAACTGCCCGCCGGGCAGCATCGGCGTCAACAGGCGCGTCTCCATCAAAGGCGAAACAACGATGCTCAACCCTTCGAACCGGCGTGCGAGACCCTGCGCGAAGCGCAACGACTGCGCCTTCGGTCGCGTAAGCAGGACAAGCGCCCCCTCGCGCTGGCGGGATTGTTCGACCATGCCCGCGGTGATACGCCCGGTGGGCAAGGCTGGCAATCGGCGGCACATGAACGGCACCCTCACCCTTCTCGGGCTTGAAAGCAGCTGCGATGACAGCGCTGCCGCCGTCGTCCGCCACACGCCCGGCCAACGGCCGACCATCCTGTCGTCGATCGTGACCGGCCAGAGCGACCTTCACGCAGCTTTTGGGGGGATCGTGCCCGAGATCGCCGCGCGCGCGCATGTCGAGCGCCTCGACCATGCCGTCGAGGAGGCGCTGGCGGCGGCGGGGCTGCGGCTGCGCGACATGGACGGCATTGCCGTTACGGCCGGTCCAGGGCTGATCGGCGGGGTGCTGTCGGGCGTGATGATGGCGAAGGGGCTTGCCACGGGGTCGGGGCTGCCGCTGGTCGGGGTCAACCATCTGGCGGGCCACGCCCTGACGCCGCGGCTGACGGACGAACTCGCCTTTCCCTACCTCACGCTGCTGGTGTCCGGCGGCCACTGCCAGTTTCTGATCGTCAAGGGTGCCGAGCACTTTGTGCGCCTCGGCGGCACGATCGACGATGCGCCGGGAGAGGCTTTCGACAAGACGGCGAAGCTGCTTGGGCTGCCCCAGCCGGGCGGCCCGGCGGTCGAGGCCGAGGCGCGCCGGGGCGATGCGCGTCGCTTTGCCTTCCCGAGGCCACTTCTGGACCGACCGGGATGCGACCTTTCCTTCTCTGGCCTGAAGACCGCGCTTCTGCGTAGCCGCGACGCGGCAATCCTTGCCCACGGCGGACTGACGGTTCAGGACCGGCGCGACCTTTGTGCAGGATTTCAACAGGCCGTTGCGGATGTGCTGACGGAAAAGACGCGCCGCGCGATCGACATCTATCTCGACCTGTCGCCCGAGTTGCCTGCCCTCGCCGTAGCCGGGGGCGTCGCCGCGAACGGGCTGATCCGAGAGCGGCTTTCAGAGCTGGCATCAGGGCTGGGCGTGCGGTTCGTCGCGCCGCCGCTGTCGCTTTGCACCGACAATGGCGCGATGATCGCCTGGGCCGGGCTGGAGCGACTTCGCGCCGGGCACAGGGACGGGATGGACCTTGGCGCACGCTCTCGCTGGCCGCTCGACGAGGCCGCCAGCCCGATGATCGGCTCGGGCAAGCGGGGGCCGAAGGCGTGATCGGCGTAGTCGGCGCGGGGGCGTTCGGGTCGGCCCTCGCCGTCGCGTTGCACCGTGAGGGCCGGAACGTCCGGCTTTGGGCGCGCGATCCGGTTGGTGCGGGCCGACGGCTTGGAGACGCTTCGGGGGATCTTGGCCTGACCGGAGACCTGAGCGCGCTTGCCGAGGCCGAGGTGGTGCTGCTGTGCTTGCCGATGCAGGCGCTCGGCGGCTTTCTCGGCAGCCATGCGACAGCTTTGGGTGGGATTCCCGTAGCCTGCTGCAAGGGCATCGACCTTGCGACTGGGCAGGGTGCCACCGCCCTGATCGAGGCGGCGCTGCCGGGGCGTACCCCGGCGATCCTGACCGGACCGGGCTTCGCCGCGGATATCACGGCTGGATTGCCCACCGCCCTGACCCTCGCCTGCCGCGAGGCCGAGGTCGGCGCGACCGTTCAGGCACTGCTTTCGACGCGGACGCTGCGCCTCTATCGGACGCAGGACGTCACGGGTGCCGAACTGGGTGGCGCATTGAAGAATGTCATCGCGATCGCCGCCGGTGTCGCGATCGGTGCCGGCCTGGGCGAGTCGGCCCGCGCAGCCATCATGACGCGGGGCTACGCCGAGATGGTGCGCCTCGCCAGCGCGCTCGGCGCAAATGTCGAAACGCTTGCCGGGCTGTCCGGGCTCGGCGATCTGATCCTGACGGCAACATCGGATCAGTCGCGAAACTTCCGATACGGTTATGCGCTTGGCAAAGGCGACACGCCAGACCCGCATGCCACTGTCGAAGGCGTGGCGACCGCCCGTGCGGCGCTGGGCGTCGCCTTGCGGCGCAGTATCGACCTGCCCGTGACAAGAACCGTCCATGCCCTCGCGTCCGGCTCGTCCAGCCTTGCGGACGCGATCGCGTTTCTACTGTCCCGCCCCCTCAAACCGGAGTGAACATGCGCGTCGCCCTTTTTTGCCGAGACAAACCGGACTCCCTGCCGCTGCGGCTTGCCAACCGCGACGCACACCGCGCCCATATCGACCGCAGCGGCGTGGTCGAGATGGCGGGGCCGCTGTTGGACGAGAGCGGCTCGATGGCAGGCTCGCTGATCGTTCTGTCGGTCGCAACCATGGCCGAGGCGAGGGCCTGGACCGACGCCGATCCCTACGCCCAAGCCGGGCTGTTCGAGAGCGTCCAGTTGGCCGAATGGAACAAGGTCGTCGGGTGATGGCATATTGGCTGTTCAAGTCCGAGCCCGATGAGTTCGGCTGGCCCGATCTCGTCAGCCGCGGCGAGGCGGGCGAGGACTGGACCGGTGTGCGAAATTACCAGGCGCGCAACAACATGCGGGCGATGTCCGTGGGCGACCTTGGCTTTTTCTACCATTCCAATATCGGCAAAGAGATGGTGGGCATCCTCGAGGTCATCCGCACAGTCGCGCCAGACCCAAGCACTGATGATCCAAGATGGGAGTGCGTGCGCGTGAAGGCGGTGCGCGCCCTTGGCCGTCCGGTGACCTTGGACCAATGCAAGGAAACCGCTGGCCTGGAAGAGATGTCCCTTGTCCGCCGACCTCGCCTGTCGGTTCAGCCTGTAACGCCCGAGGAATGGCGGCTGATCTGCAATATGGGCGACGTGGACCCATAAAGCATGAGGGGCCCCGACCCCAACGGGACCCCCCACTTTACCCACGTGCTCCCAGCGCACCACACGTGTTCAAGAAAGGTCCCGGGCATCCTGCCCTGATACTCTCAGCTTATGTGGTCGCGTTGGCTCGTGCAAAGAGGTTCGGAGGCGGATTTGACTCAAATCCGCCTCGTAGGTTCAGGCGTAGGCCGCGTCCTTGCCGAAATGCTTGACGAGCATGTAGTAGACGACCGGCCGATGCTTGTTGCGCTCGGACTTGCCGTAGGTGTCGACCACGGCCGCAATCGCCTCGCCAAGCTTCGGCCCGTCTGCAAGGCCCAGCTTCTTGATCAGGAAGTTGTTCCGGATCCGCTCCAGCTCTGCCGGGTCCGAAGCCGCGACTGTGGCTGCATCGTCGGAATAGATCGACGGTCCGCAGCCGATAGTGACCTTGGTCAGAAGCGCCATGTCAGGCTCGATCTTGCACTTGTTGCGAAGATCGTCCGCATACTTGGCGATAAGTTCATCCCGTTTGCTCATCTGTCCCCCTTGTCTCGCCTACCATGAATTCGAGCAACCGAAGCGAGGTTAGGCCAGAAGACGCCCGCGGCAAAGAGATTTGTCGCGGGCGCGGCGGGGGGTCGATCAGTAGCGGTAATGCTCGGACTTGAATGGGCCGTCGGGCGCCACGCCGATATAGGCCGCCTGATCGGCGTCGAGCACGGTAAGCTTCGCACCGATCTTCTTAAGGTGCAGCCGGGCGACCTTCTCATCCAGATGCTTGGGCAGGATGTACACGCCGGGCGTATAGTCCGCGCCCTTGGACCAGAGCTCGATCTGCGCCAGCACCTGATTGGTGAAACTGGCCGACATCACGAAGGACGGATGGCCCGTGGCATTGCCGAGGTTCAGCAAGCGGCCTTCGGACAGAAGGATGATGCGGTTGCCCGAGGGCATCTCGATCATGTCCACCTGTTCCTTGATGTTGGTCCACTTGTGGTTACGAAGGGCAGCGACCTGGATCTCGTTGTCGAAGTGGCCGATGTTGCCGACGATGGCCATGTCCTTCATCGCGCGCATGTGCTCGAGCCGGATCACGTCCTTGTTGCCGGTCGTGGTGATGAAGATGTCGGCGCTTGCCACCTCGTCTTCCAGCAGCGTGACCTCGTAGCCGTCCATCGCGGCCTGCAGCGCGCAGATCGGATCAACCTCGGTCACCTTAACCCTTGCCCCGGCGCCCCGAAGCGACGCGGCCGAGCCCTTGCCGACATCGCCGTAGCCGCAAACGACCGCCACCTTGCCCGCCATCATGGTGTCGGTGGCCCGCCGGATGCCGTCGACGAGCGATTCCTTGCAGCCATACTTGTTGTCGAACTTCGACTTGGTGACGCTGTCGTTCACGTTGATCGCGGGGAAGGGC
>JANPJD010000065.1:0-20157 GCA_031425325.1 Rhodobacterales bacterium
TCTGTGTCGCCATCCTTCACCACCAACATCTTGATCCCGGTAAAGGCGAGGAAAGCAGCAAACACCAGCGTCATCCAGCTGTAGTTCGACACTAGTTCCGCGCCGATCGCGATCATTATGCCGCGCAGGATGATGACCCCGATTATGCCCCAGACCAACGCGCGGTACTGGTACTGCCGTGGGATGGCAAAATAGCCGAAGATCAGGGAAATGACGAAAACGTTGTCTATCGAGAGCACTTTCTCGATGATGTAGCCTTGGAAGTACGAGGCGACCGGGTTGGTTCCGTCGCTGGTCACAAGGGTTCCGTTCGACCAGGCCCACCAGATGTAGCCGCCGAACGCGATGGCTATTGTGATATAGAATGCCGACAGCTTCAGGCTTTCGGCGACGCCGATCTCGTGGTCTTCCTTGTGCAGCACGCCAAGGTCAAAGATCATCAGGGTGACGACGATCGTCAAGAACATCAGCCAAAGCCACAAAGGTTTGCTGATCACTTCGACAAAGAGAAAGTCCATCGTGCCCCCGGTTGGTTCGTTGCTGTCTGACGGGGCATGTCTTGGAACAGAATGGACCCGGTCGTTTAGCGCCGACATCACAGGTCGGTAGATACCTGTCAGAGGGGCCCGGTCGCTGATCCGTCGACCTAGGTATCTTTCACAAACACGTCAAGTGCCGTCGTCAGCCTTCCGGCCGGATAAACAATCAAGACCCGAGCCGCGTCGATCCGTCCTGCGTCTCTGACGTTGGTCGGCACGGTTGCTGCGGCACGTCTGAATGGCCGCTGTGGGGAAGCCAAGAAGAGGAATCCCGGCTAGAACGATGGTCCGGTGCTTCCCTTGCAGTCTGCCTCTTCCACTCCACCCGACCCCCGGTCGCAATTTTGACATTGGAAGAAAAAAGGACCAACCGCCGGTCACCGGCCTCGGCCTCCCAGACATTCGACCACCCCCCCCCGTCGACCCGGTCGGCGTTGAAACTTATCGCGGATGCGGGTGTACTCGAGCAGTCGAGCCATGGAAATGAGCTGCGGAGTCGAGACGAGTTTGCGGGTTAAGATCATTCAGTCGCCCCTTGTTTTCTAGAAGACGGACGGCCCGGGACCGGGACACCCTTATAAGGGGGTGTCCCTGTCCGTCCCGCCTGGGACAGTCTGGGACCGTCCCGGACATGTCCCGCTTTGTCCCGCCACTAAGCATCTGTGCTGACCTTCCAGACATGGTTGTCGAATTGCTTGATCAGGCCCTTTTCGAGCAGCGTTGTGCGGGCACGATTAAAGGCTTTCCGCGCGGCCTCAGCATTGTCGCTTTCGGTCAGCCCGTGCCGATCGGCCATAGCGCGCCACTCGTCGAGGGACACCACGAAACAGGCGGGGTAGTTAGGTCCCGCGATGGTCTTGCCTTGGTCAATGAGCGCCTCGGACAACGCCTGCAGAGCGACGGCGGGCTTACCGGAAACGCGCCTCTTTTGCGTTGTCTCCACCTCGTCGCAGAGGCGCGGGACAAGCGTTGTCTGGCCGTTCGGCAACGTCAAATTGTCGAGCCGGAAGCCCCATTGTCCGCCGCTTTCAGCGTCCTTGTGCCGATCGATGGTAAGCACTGTAGTGAGGCTGTCCTTGTCGCCCTCGGCTTTCAAGCGGGTATCGAAGCTGCCCCAGAAGTGGGTGTGCATCCTGGCGCGCGTGTTGTCCGCCCAGCCGGTGTGCGCGATCGTAAGCACCGCGCAGCCGACTTCCTTCATGATGCGATTGACGCTGCGCACCCAGGCGCGCGCCGTCTCGTCGCTAGTCTCCGGTCCCGTCATGGACGCGCCGAAGATGTCGATCACGACAAGACCGAAAGCATTCCTTTTCGCCGCGTCTAGGTCGAGCACTTTGCCGCCCTTGGCGATGGTATCGCGCGCCCCGACGATGGCGGCCGCGTCGATTAGGTCATTGACCCATTCCGGGTTGTCGATCGACACCTCGTCAGGAAATAAGCAGACGTTGCGGCGCAGCGCTTCGTCAGTGCCGTGCGCTTCCATCCAACCTGGGATGCGCTGTTTGCCGACGCCGCGCGCGCCCTCTGTGGCGATGTACAGAACGCGGCAGGGCACGCCGACATGGTGGCCGTGCCAGTCGGTGCCTGTGGCCACACTGCAGGCGATGTCGATCCCGAGAAACGACTTAAAGCTGTTGGACTTGCCGAACAGCAGGGCCGAAGTCGCCTTACCGATCAGACTGTCGACCAGCCATTCCGGATCTTCCATCGCGAGCATGTCGTCGTAGGACAGAAAGCGTAGCTTTGCAGCCGGAAGCTCCGCGACCTCGCTGTAGATGCGGCCGGCGCGCTCTGGCGAGGGAATTTTCGACCCCCGCGACGCCTCGCGCTCGAAGTCTTCCGCATAGGCCGAGAGCGGCGGAGAGTCGCGATCGGCACCGTCGTCCTCGCGGGGGAAATGCAGCACGTTGGCCGAGTCCATCGGCTGCGCCTGACAGAAAGGGTCGTAGCGCCCGGACGTCATGACTGTACCTCGGGCCCGGACATCCCTCCGACGAATTCCGTGTGGATTTCAGCGTAGGCGGCCTTCGTCTCGCTCAAGCTCATGCGGTGATGGGTCGAATGGCCGAACACCCGGTCGAACCCGTCATGCAGCAGACCTAGTGCAGCAGGAACGCCGCAGACCCTCGTCACCCAAAAGTCGTTCGATGGATCGCTGAAGAGGTGGACCGCATGATAGCGGGCTCGGCCTTCAGGTTCCGGCAGAGTGATCGCGTAGCCCCTGTGATGGCCGGTCTCGGCAAGTTCCCCGGCGACCTCGTGCCCGGTTCCGTCCTTCGGCCACAAGCGCAGCCCAAGAGATGAGATGCGCTCCGACTGTGCGATCCCCAATTCCGCCACCATGGCAGAATTCAGGCCGCCGCGATGCAGCACCATGTACCGCTGGGCCGTCCGATCTGAGAGGCCGGTTGTCTGCAGGAAGTCGCCCCATGCGCCATGAGGTACAAGCGCCTTGACCTCGACAAGGGCAGCCCCAGCAGCTAGCGCTGCCTCGGCTGCCGCGATCGAATGTGCAGTCACAGACCGGTGCAGATCGGCAATGGCAGACGCAAGGTCTGGCAAGCGGTTGCTCAGGCTCATGCTGGCGTCCGCTGAAGCACGTAGGCCAGAAAGCGCGCCCGTTCGCGCTTGGAAAGGGCATTCCAAATGGCCACTAGGTAACACTTCAGCTCGCCCGGCGTAGCGTACGCGGCCCAATCGCGGGCCTCGTCCATGTAGCTCAGCAACGGCGTCGTGGGCTCTCCCGCGCGCAGCCGCTCAAGCAAGCCCTCGAAGATGACAACCAAGTCTTCCCGAAGGCATTGCGCAATCGCATCGCTCAGCGCGCTTGTAGCTAGCGCCCTGACGCGGTATTCTTCAGTATTGAAGTGCTTCGAAAGTTTTTTGGCCCCGGTTTCGCCTGCCAGCGCGCCGGGGTTTTCCATTTTCCCCATCGCTCAGTCCGCCACCTTGGCGTCGGCTTCCCAGCCTTCGATCTCTGACAGCTTCCAGCGGGTGCAGCCGGGCGAGAGGATGATCGCGCGCGGGAAGGCAGGCATTTCGCGATGCCAACGCCAGATCGTATGGCGGGTCACATTGAAGCGGTTAGCGACTTGTTTGTCGGTCAGATACATGTTGGGCACCCAATTTTTGCGGATGCTCCCCAAGAAACTCAGATCTGAGCCAGAAGTAACAGCAGATTTTGGCAGTTTTCCAATACCGTCAAACTTTGTGACTTCCGAGGAAGCGGTAAACCTCCTCATATGTCTTAAAATGCTTTGAGCAGTCGGGCGAAGCAAAGACTGCATTGGACAGTTGCTGCCTCCTTCTATCGCCGGTTCTGGCGATGACGCCCGACACGAATTGAATTCGCTCAGCCGTCTTCGCATTCACGCCCACGTTACGAGCGGTCATTGCCTTTCCCCTGATCGCCAACGCTTCCGGTGGCATCCCAGTTGCCGGCTCGAGCGAGGCGCGCCACCAAAGCCGTTCTTCGAGCCGTCCCATCGCCTCGGCCGTATCGACGGCAAGCTCTATGTTGCCCGACTGGCGCGCCGCCTCGTAGATTGCTAGCTCGCGCAGCCATTCGGCAGCGATCCAAGGGCCAGACGCTTCGTCATATCCGGCCGCCCGCAGACGCCCTACGTCCAGTGCTGCGCGTGCCATGTCGGCAAGTCCAGCCTTCTCCAAGACCGCGAGGTATCGTTCCGCCCGATCGCGGCGCGCGGCTTGGCGCGGTGTCATACCGTCCAGTTGCTTCGACCAAGCGACCAAGTCGTCATAAATCTCGGCAGGCTCTGTCGCCGTCGTGACCGCGCGCGCCCGCAGGCCGACATCCTTCTTGACTCGCTTACTCATTAGCGCGCGCGTCCAGACGGGCAACTTTGGCCTCCGCCTCACCGTGCAAGAACCGTCCCCAGGCGGACGTCATCTCCATGCACGGATCGAGCAGATCCGACATGCGATAGGCACGCTCGACCTCGATGCCGAGAGTGCGCTGCATTCCAATCTCGGTCACGTAGCGGTTAACCACGAGTTCGGCGCACCGGTCGCGAAAGGTGCTAAGAAGACTGTGGACACGGCAGGGCATCCAGGTCGCAAGTCTCAACGGTTCTAAAGGGTGGAAGCGACCCTCGTCTGGTGTACGGGGTTCATGGCTGCTGCAAAAGCAGTCCAGCGACGCCGCGAACGTCTCGTTGAAGTGATGCCAGAGATGCTCAATCCGGCGGCTTATGACGAGAGTTCCTTGATAACTTTTGGCATTTTCCAGCGAGTGGCTGAGATCTTCGGAAATCAAACCCCCGATTTCGTGGCCGTTTTTCTACTTACCACTATGCGTAGCACTGACTGTTACGGGGTGCAACGGATTGGGAAGGGTCACCAGCGGGAGAAGCAGATGATGCAGCCCGCCCCTCTACATCTGCGTCCGAGTCCAAGGCGG
Source organism: Rhodobacterales bacterium (assembly GCA_031425325.1). GTDB lineage: Bacteria > Pseudomonadota > Alphaproteobacteria > Rhodobacterales > Rhodobacteraceae > Aliitabrizicola. Next base: position 4,960 of record JANPJD010000065.1, read on the forward strand.
TCTTCACGCTGCCCCGCAGCACGGTCTATGAGATGACCCAGAGCGGCGATGTGCGAATCTACAAGCCGGACAAATCTTCCCCGCCAAGAGCGGCGAGATCGAGACGCTGTTAGCATGGAAGCCTGCCTACCAGAATACGCTTGGGGGGCTGGCTGGGGGGCTAAACGTTGTGTGATCAAAAATATGATCAACAAAATAAGGCAAAACTGCCGATTTTATGGTGCGGTCGAGAAGACTCGAACTTCCACGGGAGTTACCCCACAGCGACCTCAACGCTGCGCGTCTACCAATTCCGCCACGACCGCATACCGTAGGCTTGGTGGCGGGTGTTTAGCGAAGGGCTTTGGCGAAGGAAAGGGGGTTTCTGCACGAGCCGAGAGAGGAGAGCGGACGCCCCGGCGCGACAGTCCACCACGGACCACGCTGCCTTCCACGATGCCGGGGGATCGGGTAGACCCGCCCTGCAGGAGGTGCGCGATGACAGAGTGGCGTCACTGGGACGGGCTCGTGCCCTACGACGCGGCACTGGCCGCGATGGAGGCGCGCGTGGCCGCGATCGCCGAGGGCACGGCCCCCGAGGCGATCTGGCTGCTTGAACATCCGCCGCTTTACACCGCGGGTACCTCGGCCCGGCCCGCCGATCTTCTGACACCCGCGCGCTTTCCGGTGCACGAGGCGCGGCGCGGCGGGCAATACACCTATCACGGCCCCGGCCAGCGCGTCGTCTACACGATGCTGGACGTGGGCGCGCGCGGGCGCGACGTGCGCCGCTTCGTCTGCGCGCTCGAGGCCTGGGTAATCGCCGCCCTGGCCGAGTTCGGCGTGCGGGGCGAGCGGCGTCCGGGCCGAGTGGGTGTCTGGGTCGTGCGCCCGGACCGCGCGCCCAACCCCGACGGCACCCCCCATGAGGCCAAGATCGCCGCCATCGGCGTCAAGCTGCGCCGCTGGGTCAGCTTTCACGGCCTGTCGATCAACGTCGAGCCGGACCTGTCGCATTTCGACGGCATCGTGCCCTGCGGCATCGCCGAGCATGGCGTGACGAGCCTCGTCGACCTCGGCCTGCCGGTCACGATGGCCGACCTCGACGCGGCGCTGGCCCGGACCTTCGAGGCGCAGTTTCCTCGCCAAGGATGATCCATCACAAGGCCGCCTGCCCATCAAGGCAATCGCGCGCGCCGGACCAAGCGAAGGCCGGGGGGCCAGCCCCCCGGACCCCCCAGGGTATTTCCGCCGAAACGAAGCCGAAACTCAGCCTCACGGGGGCGGGTCCCGGAGCCGCCGAGCAGGAGGCCGACAAGGTTTCTGCGCCCTGCGGCAAAGTCGGACATTGCCGAGCCTGCCCGGCACCTCTAAAAGCGGAATGATCCGACGGGAGCCCTCCCGCCGTCACCCACAACCCCTTCGGGAGGCAAGCATGGCCGACGCAGCCATCCACGGCCACAAGGACGAGCGCAGTTTCTTTACGCGCTGGTTCATGTCCACGAACCATAAGGACATCGGCATCCTCTATCTTTTCGGCGGGGGTTTCCTTGGCCTCTTGTCGGTCACCTTCACGATGTACATGCGGCTGGAGTTGATGAACCCCGGCGTGCAGTACATGTGCCTTGAAGGCGCTCGCCTTTTCGCTGCGGCCTCCGAGGCGGAATGCACGCCCAACGGCCACCTGTGGAACGTGCTCATCACCGGCCACGGCGTGCTGATGATGTTCTTCGTCGTCATCCCGGCCTTGTTCGGGGGCTTCGGCAACTACTTCATGCCGCTACAGATCGGCGCGCCGGACATGGCGTTTCCGCGCCTGAACAACCTGTCGTTCTGGCTCTTCGTCGCGGGCGGATCGTTGGCCGTCGCCTCGGTCTTTGCGCCGGGTGGCAACGACCAGTCTGGGGCGGGCCTCGGCTGGGTGCTCTATCCGCCGCTCTCGACTTCGGAAGCGGGCTATGCCGCAGACCTTGCGATCTTCGCGGTGCACCTGTCGGGCGCCTCGTCGATCCTCGGGGCGATCAACATCATCACGACCTTCCTCAACATGCGCGCGCCGGGCATGACGCTGCACAAGGTGCCGCTCTTCGCCTGGTCGATCTTCGTGACCGCCTGGCTTATCCTGCTGGCGCTGCCGGTGCTGGCCGGGGCCATCACCATGCTGCTGACAGACCGGAACTTCGGCACCACGTTCTTCCAGCCTTCGGGCGGTGGCGACCCGGTCCTGTATCAGCACATCCTGTGGTTCTTCGGCCATCCCGAGGTTTACATCGTCGTCCTGCCCGCCTTCGGCATCATCAGCCAGGTCGTCTCGACCTTCTCGCGCAAGCCGATCTTCGGCTACCTGCCGATGGTCTATGCGATGGTGGCGATCGGGGTGCTCGGTTTCGTCGTCTGGGCGCACCACATGTACACCGTGGGCATGAGCCTGACGCAGCAGAGCTACTTCATGCTGGCCACCATGGTGATCGCCGTGCCCACGGGCATCAAGATCTTCTCGTGGATCGCGACGATGTGGGGCGGGTCGGTCGAGTTCAAGACCCCGATGCTCTGGGCGTTCGGCTTCATCTTCCTGTTCACGCTGGGCGGCGTGACGGGCATCGTGCTGAGCCAGGCCGCGGTCGACCGGGCCTATCACGACACCTACTACGTCGTCGCACACTTCCACTATGTGATGAGCCTTGGTGCGGTGTTCGGCATCTTTGCAGGCATCTACTACTGGATCGGCAAGATGTCGGGGCGCGAGTATCCGGAATGGGCAGGCAAGCTGCACTTCTGGACGATGTTCATCGGCTCGAACCTGACGTTCTTCCCGCAGCACTTCCTCGGGCGGCAGGGGATGCCTCGGCGCTACATCGACTACCCCGAGGCCTTCGCCTACTGGAACTGGTTCTCGTCCGTCGGGGCATTCATCTCGTTCGCGTCCTTTATCTTCTTCCTGGGCGTCATGTTCTACACGCTGCGCTACGGTAAGCGCATCACCGTGAACAACTACTGGAACGAGCACGCGGACACGCTGGAATGGACCCTGCCCTCGCCGCCACCCGAACATACGTTCGAGCAGTTGCCCAAGCGGTCCGACTGGGACAAGTCCGCCGCACACTGAGGTGTGCGGGATAGATAACGGCGGCCCCGGAGCTATCCGGGGCCGTGTTCCTGCCGACTTTCACCCGCAGCGGCTTTGGTTTTTTTGGCACAACTACCCCACGGGGGTGCCGGGGTATGAAATCCCCGCTTCGACCTCGCTCCCGCCGCGACGGCGCGGCATCCTGCGTCACGCTGCCCGCTTTCCCATCCCTTGCGCGATGGCTACGCTCGTTCCATGCCCTATGAATGGTCTACCGCTCCCGACGCAGGCGCGAGGCGGCTTCGCCTCTGGCCGCACCGGTCGCTTCCCGCGACCGGCTTCGTTTGGTTCATCGGACTGACGGCCGCGCTGCTGGCGGTGCCACTTGTCGGCCTGCTGGGGTCGCCGGTGCTGTGGGGCCTGTTGCCTTTCGTTCTGGCGGCGCTCTGGGCGATCTGGGCGGCGCTTCGGCGGAGCAGCCGCGACGGCGAGATCCTTGAGGATCTGGTGCTGGGCTTCGACCTGGTGACGCTTGTGCGCGACGGGCCGCGCGGGCTGCGGCAGGACTGGCAGGCCAATCCGCACTGGGTCGAGGTCGTGCTCCACCCCCAGGGCGGCCCGGTGCCCCAGTACCTCACGCTGCGCGGCGGCGGGCGCGAGGTGGAGCTTGGGGCCTTCCTGTCCGAGGACGAGCGGCTCGCCCTGGCCGAGGACGTCCGGATGGCCCTTGTCAAGTTACGGTCCCCTCGACCATCCTGACAGGGTGGCCCATTCCAAGGATCGCGCATGCCTGGCCAGACAGCCCTGATCGAAGCGGCGACCCGGCTTGAAGGCTGCACCAGCAGCGCCGACCGCTGGTCTTGCGCGGCCGGGATGGCGCGCGACATCGGCTCCGACTGGGTGACCGTCGGCACCGCGAGCCGCGGGTCGGGCACCGGGCTCGCGATCCGCTCGACCACGCCGGACAGCCTGATGCGCGACTACATGGCGGAACGCCTTTACCTCGACGACCCGTGGATGGCGCATTGCGCCTCGAACAGCGCGATCCAGACAACCGGACTCGACGGTCCTCCCTCGGAGGGCGCTACAGCGCTGGGGCACCGGCAGGCCATGCTTTTCCGGGACCACGGCATCCACCGCGCGGTGCTCGTGCCCTGCTACGGCGGCCCACGTCCGGGCGGCATCGTGCTTTATGCGCGGGATGCAGACGCCGCGGCCTGGATGGCCGCCCCGGGCGGGCTGGCCACGATCCGGCTTGCGACCGCCCTCATCGCCGCATTCTGCAGACCCGAGGACGAAACATCGGGCATAGCCCAGGCCTATCACGCCCGCGCCGCGCTCACGGCAAGGGAAGGCGAGGTTCTCGCATGGCTGTCGCGCGGCCTTCTGTCTGCTGCAATCGCCGAGCGGATGGGCGTGACCCCTGTCACCGTCGCGAAGCACCTGCGCAGCGCCCGGCGCAAGCTGGGGGCACGAACGCGCGAGCAGGCGCTAGCGTTGGCCGTACGGGATCGCCTGATCGCGATCTAGGTATGCGTTTTGATACCTTGGCCCGCCCGCAACCACGCCCCTAGACTGTTAAGATAGCAGGCCAGCCGGTCCTGCTGCGTGCGTTCGGACACGCGGTCCGGGCAGCGCGGCATCCCGGACACTGCAGTCAAGAGTTGAGGATTTCGCCATGCGCCTTCTGCACAGCCTAGCGGCTTTCGCGATCATCGGGACCTACTCTGCGCCAGCTCTCGCCCAGTCGGGCAACATCCCCTACCGCGAGCGCGTGACTCTCGACATCGGGCAATCCGCCATTGTCCACAGCATCCGCGGCGAATGCGGTCAGCCCCCGACCTGTCGTCGATATCGCTTCCCGCGCTAGGGACCGGCACGCTCAGTCTTGGGAATGTTGGGGTACGCGATTCACGACGTTGCGGCGGGGCGACCCCGGCGGTCGAAGTGATCTTCACGGCGACGGCGAAGGGGCGCGAATCCTTCGAAATCGACGGTGACAAGGTGAGTGTCCGCGTAAAGTAACGAGTACCGGGCGGGCGGGGTCGTGCAGCAGTCGCGGTCCCCGCCCGCCTTTTGTCGACCCTGCCGTTCCCTCTGAAATGGCCTTGGCGGATCACGAAGGCCATCGCATCACACGCCCGGGCCAGGCCCTGTCCGGTCAGGCTGCCGCTCTGTTGACACTCCCCCTCGGGCATGATGCGACTGTCGGCCAATCGACAGGGGGCGTAATGCAGGGGACCGTAACGGGCGCGGCGGACGATCGAGGTGTGGGACGCGCGCTCTGGGCCTTGCTGTTCGGCAATCTCGTGATCGGCACCGGCGTGCTCCTGCCAGCCGGGATGCTGACCGCCTTCATGGGAGATCTCGACCTTCCGGCGGCGCGTGCGGGCCTGTTGATGACGGTGGGCGGTCTTGTGGTCGGCATCGGCGCGCCGGTCCTTGCGGCCACGACCTCGGGCGTCGACCGGCGGGTGCTGCTGACGCTGGCGCTCGTGCTCTATGTCGTGGGCCACCTCGCGTCGGTGCTGACCGACGATCTGACGGTCCTGCTGGCGCTGCGGGCCCTGACCGTCGCGGGGGCCGCGATCTTCACGCCGCAGGCGGCGGCGACCGTGGGGCTGCTGGTGCCGCCCGAGCGGCGCGGATCGGCCATCGCCTTCATCTTCATCGGCTGGTCGCTGGCCTCGGTGCTGGGCATCCCGGCGGGCAGCCTGCTGGGCGCCGCGCTTGGCTGGCAGGCGACCTTCGGCCTGATGGCCGCCCTGTCGGGCATAGGGGCGGTGCTGGTCTGGACCGTCCTGCCTGCCGGGCTGCGCGTCGCGCCGTTGCAGATGTCCTCGTGGCGGGGCGTGGCGCGGGACCGCCGCCTCCTGATGGTGCTTGGCGTCACGCTGCTTGCGATGTCGGGTCAGTTCACGCTCGTGACCTATGTGACGCCGATCCTGACGCTGGATTACGGGCTGGGTGCCGAGGCGATCGCGCTGCTCCTGCTGCTCGGCGGCTGTGCGGGCGTGGCGGGCAGCATCCTGGCCGCGCGCCTTGCCACGCAGATCGGCGAGGACCGTTCGGTCCTTGTCGCGCTGATGGTGGTCGCGATCGGCTTCGTCACGGTCTGGCTCGGCTGGGGGCAGGTCTGGGCCTTCGCACTCGGCCTCGTGCTGTGGCAGCTGGGGGGCTTTCCGGCCAACTCGCTGCAACAGGGGCGGCTCGTGGCCATCGCCCCGGCGCTCGCCTCGGCGACCGTGGCGCTCAACACTTCGGTCGTCTATCTGGGACAGTCGGTTGGGTCAGCGACCGGGGCCTCGCTGATTGCCGGGGGACCGGGGCCTGTCATGGCGCTTGCTGCGGCGGGGTTCGTCGTGGCGGCGGTCGCACTGTCGGTGGTGGCCAGCCGCCGTTGACGGATACCTAAAGCAGGCGATCCTTGATGCGCGGGCCGACCGCGCCGAAATCCATCTGCCCGACATAGCGGCCTTTCAGCACCGCCATCACCCGGCCCATGTCGCGGATGCTCGTGGCCCCCGCCTCGGCCACCGCCTCGGCGATCGCCGCGTCGACTTCGGCGGCTGTCAGCTGGCGCGGCAGGAACTCTTCGATCACCTTGATCTCGTTCAGTTCCTTCTCCGCCAGTTCAAGCCGCCCGCCCTCCTCATAGGCCCGCGCGCTTTCCTGGCGCTGCTTGACCATCTTGCCGAGGATACCGAGAATTTCGAGGTCCGAAACGCCGGCATCCTGCCCGTCGCCGCGCGCAGCGATCTCGCGGTCCTTGATCGCGGCGTTCATCAGGCGCAGCGTGGACAGCCGTTCGGCCTCCTTCGCGCGCATGGCATCCTTCAACGAGGATTGTAGCCTGTCTCGAAGTGTCATCGGTGCCGCATCCCGCCATTGGACAAGCGCGGACCATACATCCGCACGTCTCGCAAGACAACCGGACGCCGCAGCCGCAACCTATTGTTCTGAAATGAAAAGACAAATCCCGTGCGAGCTTGACCCTGCCCGCCCCAGCCCGTACACATCGCCCGTTTATCCACCGGGGGAGTCGCAAGATGCCGAATGTCAGCCACCAGTCCGGTCCCCGTCCCACCGCCTGCCTGGCACTTGCCGACGGCACGGTCTTTTACGGCCACGGCTTCGGCGCCACCGGCGAGACGGTGGCCGAGCTTGTCTTCAACACCGCGATGACCGGCTATCAGGAGATCATGACCGACCCGTCCTATGCCGGGCAGGTCGTGACTTTCACCTTTCCCCATATCGGCAATGTCGGCACCACAGCGGACGACGACGAAAGCGCCGATCCCGTTGCGGCCGGCCTGATCGTCAAGTGGGACCCCACCGAGCCGTCGAACTGGCGCGCCTCGGGGCATCTGGTGGACTGGCTGCGGTTGCGCGGCCGGATCGGCATGGGCGGGGTCGATACGCGCCGCCTGACCCGCGCAATCCGCCAACAGGGCGCGCCGCATGTCGCCCTCGCCCACGATCCCGAGGGGCGCTTCGACATCGCGGCGCTGGTCGCGAAGGCGCGGGCCTGGAAGGGCCTTGTGGGCCTTGACCTTGCGCGCGACGTGACCTGCGCGCAGAGCTATCGCTGGGACGAGATGCGCTGGGCCTGGCCCGAAGGGCATGTCCGGCGCGAGGGACCGGGCCTGCGGGTCGTGGCGATCGACTATGGCGCGAAGCGCAACATCCTGCGCTGCCTAGCCTCGGCGGGATGCGAGGTCACGGTCCTGCCCGCGACCGCCACCGCAGACGAGGTGATGGCGCATCGCCCCGAGGGCGTATTCCTGTCGAACGGCCCCGGCGATCCGGCGGCGACGGGGACCTATGCGGTGCCGATGATCCGTGAGGTGCTGGACCGCGACGTGCCACTGTTCGGCATCTGCCTCGGGCATCAGATGCTGGCACTGGCGCTGGGGGGCCGGACGGTCAAGATGAACCACGGCCACCACGGCGCGAACCATCCGGTGAAAGACCTCGAGACTGGCAAGGTCGAGATCACCTCGATGAACCACGGCTTCACGGTCGACAGCCAGACCCTGCCCCCGGACGTGATCGAGACGCATGTCAGCCTGTTTGACGGCTCGAACTGCGGGCTGCGGATGGCGGAGCGGCCGGTCTTCTCGGTGCAGTACCACCCCGAGGCGAGCCCTGGCCCGCAGGACAGCTACTACCTGTTCGAGCGTTTTGCCGAAGCGATGCGCCAGCGCCGTGCGTCCTGATCGCCGGCGCTGCCGGTGATGCAGCCTTCCCGGTAACGATTCGTTAACCCAGACCGCGGCAGAGTGGGACGTCTGTCGAGGGTCCCATGGCCGCCACGGTTCTCCGCCTCGTCGATCCGGTCCTGCCGGTCGAACGCGCTTCGCCAGGGCCCCAACCCGCCCCCCCCAAGGAGCGGCCCGCCGGGCTTCGGGCCGAGACGGGCGCATGGCTGCACTTCCTGCTGACCGAGGGGGTGATCGGCATCCACGGATTTGTGCGCGGCCTGACGCTGCTGGACGCGTCCCGGCCCAACCTGACGGCGAATCTCGAGGCCGAGGGTCTGGCGCGCGAAGATGACCTCGTGCGGGCCCGCGCCGATTGGCACGACCTTCCCGCCGTCGATCCGCTGCGCGAGTTGCCCGATGCCCGCCTGACGGACCGCATCGGGGTCGAGCGGTGCCTGAGGCTGGGCCTGCTCCCCTGGCGCAGGATGGCGGGGGCGACCGTGATCCTGGTCGACCGGCCCGAGGGGATCGCGCGCCACCGCCCCACAATGGAAGCGGCGTATGGCCCAGTCCGCTTTGCGCTGTCGTCGCGGGCCGGGATCGAGGGTGCGATTCAGCGGTCGCACGGCCGCGCCCTGCGGCGCACGGCCGAGCGGCGGACAGCGCGCGAGGACAGTTGCCGGTCGATGGGCACGGCAGGCCCCGCGACGCTCCTTGCCGGGGCGCTGGCACTGGGCGGTGCGGGCCTGGCATGGCCGGTGCCGGTCATGGCGCTGCTGACTCTGCTGGCGCTCTTCGCGATGGTTGCCTCGACAGCGCTGAAGGCGGCGGCGCTGCGGGCTGCCTTGCGCGCCCCCGCCCCCGACCCGTCGCCGCCCCTGATCGCGCACCTGCCCACCGTCTCGGTGATCGTGGCGCTATACCGCGAGGCGGACATCGCCGGGCGCCTCGTGCGGCGGCTCGGGCGCCTCGACTATCCGCGCGACCGGATCGACATCCTCCTTGCGGTCGAACACGACGACCGCGAGACGCGGACGGCGCTCCGCGGCGCGGGCCTGCCGTCGTGGATGCGGATCATCGTCGTGCCGCCCGGCACGCTGCGGACCAAGCCTTGCGCGCTGAACTATGCGCTGCCCTTCTGCCGGGGCAGCCTGATCGGCGTCTACGATGCCGAGGATGCTCCCGACCCCGGCCAGATCCACGCCATCGTCCAGCGCTTTCACCAGCGTGGCGCGAACGTCGCCTGCCTGCAGGGGGTGCTCGACTTCTACAATCCGCGCCGCAACTGGCTGTCGCGCTGTTTCACGATGGAATACGCGGCGTGGTTCAGGGTCATCCTGCCCGGCCTCGACCGGCTTGGCCTGCCCGTCCCGCTGGGCGGCACCACGCTGTTCTTCCGGCGCGATGCGCTGGTGGCACTCGGCGGCTGGGACGCGCATAACGTGACCGAGGATGCCGACCTCGGCATCCGCCTGGCGCGGCGCGGTCTGCGGACCGAGTTGATCGAGACGGTCACCACTGAAGAGGCGAACTGCCGCACGATCCCCTGGATCAAGCAGCGCTCGCGCTGGATAAAGGGCTACATGATGACGTGGCGCGTCCACATGCGCGACCCGCGCCGCCTGTGGCGCGACCTCGGCCCGCGCGGCTTCATCGCATTTCAGGTGCTGTTCCTTGGCAGCTTGGCACATGCGGTGCTGGCGCCCGTGCTGCTCAGCTTCTGGCTCGTGACGCTCGGGGGGCCGCACCCACTGGCGCTCTGGCTGGGGCCGTGGACCCTGTTCGGGCTCGTCGGCCTTTTCCTGCTGTGCGAGGCGGTCAACCTGTCGATCGGCGTGGTCGCCCTGCGCCGCACGGCGCATCGCCTGTCGCCGCTCTGGCTGCCGACGCTGGGGCTATATCACCCGCTGGCCTCGCTCGCGGCCTGGAAGGCGCTTTGGGAACTCGCGCACCGCCCCTTCTACTGGGACAAGACCCGCCACGGCCAGCCGGGGGCCGACTGACGCGGACGCCTCAGCGCAGCCGCAACTCGCCTGCATCGACCCGCAGCCGCGTCTCGAACGCCTTCGAGATATGCGCCCGCAGTGCCGCGTCCGCCGCGTCGCCATCGCGTGCGGCGATGGCCGCGACGATGCCCTCATGCTCGGCCAGCGCCACCTCGTCGCGGCCCTCGGCGGCAAGGCTCGTGGTCGCCACCAGCGCCATCGAGCGGTGCACGAGATCAAGCTGCTGGATCAGGAAACGGTTGTGCGAGGCGAGGTGTAGCTGCCTGTGGAACCGCTTGTTCGCGCGCGCCAGCGTGCGCGGATCGCCACCCCGCAGCGCCTTGTCCTCGGTCACCATCCCCTGCAGAACGCGCACCTCCTCGTCCGAGGCGTGGCGGGCGGCAAGGCGGGCAGCCAGCCCCTCGAGTTCGGAGCGGACGGCGTAAAGGTCCGACAGTTGCGTGTGGTCGAGCGAGGCCACGATCAGGCTTCGCCCGTCGCGCGTCAGCATCGACTGCGTCTCGAGGCGCTGCAACGCCTCGCGCACCGGCGTGCGCGAGACGCCCAGCCGTTCGGCGAGCTCCGACTCCACCAGCCGGTCGCCCGGCCGATAGAGCCCTGCGTCGATCGCCTCGAGGATCAGCGCATATGCGTCTTTCTGGGGGCTGCGCGGTTCCGGCATTCTCACCTGTCCATCCATTTCCCAAGATGAACACGCAGCCCGTGCGGGATCAACTGTGATGATGACCGGGGCGGCTGGGCTTGCGCCCATCGCTGCGGCAGGGACAAGATGCCGCCTCGACGTCAGGCGCAGCGCGCTTACTTCGGGCCAAGGAACTTGACGGAGGACGCCATGCCCAGACCGACCACGGATGTCCTTGTCTCGGGCGGCGGAGTCGCGGGCCTGACGGCGGCGGCGGCGTTCGGCACGGCCGGCTTCCGCGTACTCTGCGTCGATCCCGAACCGCCCGTGACCAGCCGCGACGCGGACGGGGCCGACCTGCGAAGCACGGCAATCCTGCAACCCTCGGTCGAGGTATTGCGGGCGGCAGGTCTGTGGGACCGCCTCAAGCCTTACGCGGCCCCGTTGCAGGTCATGCGGATCATCGACGCGGGCGGCGAGACGCCCGAGCCGCGCCTGATCGCCGACTTCGACGCCGCCGAGATCGGTGACCAGCCCTTCGGATGGAACCTGCCGAACTGGCTTTTACGGCGCGAGATGGCAGCCCGTCTCGCCGAATTGCCCGATGTCGAGTTCCGCACGGGCACCGCCACGACGGGCGTGCTGCCCCGCGACGCCGAGGCCCTCGTCACGCTGTCGGACGGCACACGCATCGGCGCGCGCCTTGTCGTCGCCGCCGACGGGCGCGCCTCGGCGGTGCGCGAGGCGCTGGGGATCGGGGCGCGGACCACGCGCTACGGACAGAAGGCGCTCGCCTTCTCGGTGGCCCACGAGCACCCCCATGACAATATCTCGACCGAGATCCACCGCTCGGGCGGCCCGTTCACGCTGGTGCCGCTGCCCGACCGCGACGGTGCCCCCGCCTCGGCAATCGTCTGGATGGAGCGGGGGGCCGAGGCGCTGCGTCTCGCCGCCCTCCCCGTGCCAGAGTTCGAGGCCGAGATGACCGCCCGCTCCTGCGGCGTGCTGGGGCCCTTGCGGCTGACAAGCCGCCGATCGGTCTGGCCGATCACCAGCCAGATCGCCGATCGGATGACGGGCCCCCGCACCGCGCTGATGGCCGAGGCCGCGCATGTGATGCCGCCCATCGGCGCGCAGGGCCTCAACACCAGCCTCGCCGACCTGCGCGTGCTTCTGGACCTTGCGGTGGCCGATCCCGCGGGCATCGGAAGCCGTGCGATGCTTGACCGCTACGAGGCGGCGCGCCACCGCGAGGTGCAGGTCCGCATGGCGGGGATCGACGCACTCAACCGCGCCTCGATGCAGGGCGACCCCGCCTGGCGCGACCTGCGCCGCGCGGGCCTGCGCGCGCTGCACGGGGTAACGCCGGTGCGACGGACGCTGATGAAGGCAGGGGTAGGGATGTGAGCTACAGCACCAGCTCGACCACTGCCTTGAGCCGACCGAGCGTGCCCGGCACGTCGTAAAGCTTGTCGAGCCCGAACAGCCCCAGACGGAATGTACGGAACTCTGGCCCCTCGCCCACCTGCAAAGGAACGCCTGCAGCGATCTGCATCCCCTCGGCTGCGAACTTGCGCCCGTTCTGGATGTCGGGATCGTCGGTGTAGCTGACGACCACGCCCGGCGCGCCGAACCCCTCGGCCGCCACCGACTTCACCTGCTTGGCGGCCAGCATCTCGCGCACGCCGTCGCCCAGTTTCCACTGCGCTTCCTTAAGGCGGCCAAAGCCGTAGCCCTTCGTCTCGAGCATCGTGTCGCGGAACTGGGTCAGCGCATCGGTCGGCATGGTTGCGTGATAGGCATGTCCCCCGCCCTCATAGGCCATCATGATCGCCCGCCACTTCTTGAGATCCAGCGCAAAGCTGTCGGACACCGTTTCGGCCAGCGCCGCCTCGGCGCGCGCAGACAGCATCACAAGGCCGGCAGCGGGCGAGGCCGACCACCCCTTCTGCGGGGCCGAAATCAGCACGTCGACGCCCGTCGCGGCCATGTCGACCCAGATGCAGCCCGATGCGATACAGTCGAGCACCACAAGCGCACCCACCTCATGCGCGGCGGCGGCGATAGCCGCGACATAGGCATCGGGCAGGATGATCCCGGCACTCGTCTCGACATGCGGCGCGAAGACGACCTCGGGCCGCTGCGCCCGGATCGCAGCCACGACCTCGTCCAGCGGCGGCGGTGCGTAAGAGGCGCGCGCGCCTGCCCCCTCAGGTCTGGCCATCACGACCTGCACGTCCGCCGCGATCCCGCCCGCCTCGAGGATCTGACTCCAGCGGAAGGAAAACCACCCGTTGCGAACCACGAGCACCCGACGCCCGCGCGCGAACTGGCGCGCCACCGCCTCCATCGCATAGCTGCCGCCGCCCGGCACGATGGCGACCGCTTCAGCGGCATAGACCTCGCGCAGCATGGCCCCGATATCGAGCATCACGCGCTGGAACTTCGCCGACATGTGGTTCAGCGACCGGTCGGTGAAAACGACCGAGAACTCCTGCAATCCGTCCGGATCGACATAGGGCAACAGGGCGGGCATCGGCATCTCCATCATCGGGCTGGCCAAAGGATACCCGGCCCCACGGCCTGCATCCACCCCCCGCTTCTTCTGTCCGCAAATATCCTCGGAGAGAGGTCAAAGAGGGGCAGACTGCGCCTCGCTGGCGGGGAGGGGCGGCGCCCTCCTCGCTTGTCGTGGCCCGCCCCTCACAGCGGTCCCGGCCTGCGCTCCTCGCTCAGAAGCACGTTGGCCTCGACCTGCCCGACGCCCGGCAGCGTCAGGATGCGCCGCCGCAGCACCCTCTCGAAATCGGCGATGTCGCGCGCGACGACCCGCAGGCGGTAGTCGAACAGCCCCAGCACGTGCTGGACCACCTGCACTTCGGGGATCGCCATCACCGCACGCTCGAAATCCTCAAGGCTGACCCGTCCCCGCGTCGCAAGCTTCACCCCGAGAAACACCGTCACCCCGAACCCGAGCGCCGCCCGGTCGACCTCGACCCGACGGCCGGCCAGCACGCCCGCCTCCTCCAGACGGCGCACCCGCCGCCAGGCCGCGGGCTGGCTCAGGCCCAGGCGGCGACCAAGCTCTCCCGCGCCGGCCTCGGCATCCGCGACCAACGCGCGCAGGATTGCACGGTCGGTGTCGTCCAGATCGCTCACAGCGGCAGCCCCGCCGCATCTTTCAGGGTCGCAACCAGCATCAGCGCCTCGACCTCGGCGATATGTGGAAGGGCCAGGACGCGGGTGCGGTAGACCTGTTGGTAATGCGCCATGTCGCGGGCGATGACCGTCAGGCGCACGTCGACCCGACCAAGGAAGGTCTCGATCGAGATCACCTCGGGAACCTCGCGCGCGCCAGCGAGGAACTCGTCGAAGGCACGGGGGTCCGCCTTGTCGAGCGTGAAGCGCAACGAGACCTCGACCTCATAGCCGAGCGCCCGCCAGCCGATCACCGCCTGCCGGGGGCCGATCACGCCCGAGTCGCGCAGCCGCTCCAGCCGTCGCCAGCAGGTCGCGGGGGTGACGCCCGCCCGCTCGGCCAGGGCGGCCCCGGCCAGGTCGGGGTCGGCCAGCAGGTGGCGCAGGATGCGCCGGTCCGTGTCGTCGAGCATGAATTTTCCGAGATTTTGGTAGAACGCGCATGATACTTGCCTGATCTGACCCAGAACGTCAAACTTTGCAGACCGTTTAGCCGCGCGGTCCCTATGGTGCACGCAGGACAGGCACCTCAGCGGAGATCGAACCCATGCGCGTCTATTACGATCGCGATTGCGACATCAACCTCATCAAGGACAAGAAGGTGGCCATCCTCGGCTATGGCAGCCAGGGCCATGCCCACGCGCTGAACCTGCGCGACAGTGGGGCGAAGAACATCGTCGTCGCCCTCCGCCCCGGCTCGGCAAGCGCCAAGAAATGCGAGGCGGAGGGCCTGAAGGTCATGGACATCGCCGAGGCGGCGAAGTGGTGCGACCTCATCATGTTCACCATGCCGGACGAGCTTCAGGCAGCGACCTACAAGCAATACGTCCATGACAACCTGCGCGAAGGCTCGGCCATCGCCTTCGCCCACGGCCTGAATGTCCATTTCGGCCTGATCGAGCCGAAGAAGGGCGTCGACGTCATCATGATGGCCCCGAAGGGCCCCGGCCACACCGTACGCGGCGAATACACCAAGGGCGGCGGCGTGCCCTGCCTTGTCGCGGTCCATCAGGACGCAACCGGCAAGGCGATGGAAATCGGCCTGAGCTACTGCTCGGCCATCGGCGGCGGGCGTTCCGGGATCATCGAGACCAACTTCCGCCAGGAATGCGAGACCGACCT
>JANPJD010000066.1:0-17830 GCA_031425325.1 Rhodobacterales bacterium
GGCGCGTCGGACAGACGGGTAGACCAGCCCCCGGTGGCCCTCTTGCCGCAGCGACAAGGCAAGGCGCTGCCCCTCGGGATACCCGATCTCCGGGTCGGGGTGCAGCGCGGGGTGATCCGGCGCTTCGCCGAGGTCGGGAAACTCGCCGACGAAATCGGCAAGCAGCTCGACATAGCGGGCGCGGCCCTCGAACCGGCCGACATGGCCAAGCTCGCGGGTGCGGTGCCAGCCGACCTCTTCGGCCGAGGTCATGCTGTCCCAACTGCAGTACCACGCCCCGCGCGCGCCGTCGTTGAAGCGGTTGCCGGTGGGCCTTGTGTAGGTGAAGGCGGCGTTGATGTGGCTTTGGCCGTAGACCCGCAGATCCTGCGCGCGGCGCAGGTAGGCCAGTTCCCGGCGGTCGATCGCGGCGCTGCCGTCGCGCTGAATGACCAGCCGCCGGCTCGTCTCGCCCTCGAGCGCCGCGAGGATGGCGGCTTCCGCATCGGTATCGACGAGGCCGCGCAGTACGGGGGGCTTGTGGTGCGTGGCCGAGATCAGCCGCACGAGGGCGCGGTCGTGGACCGTTGTGATCCTCACATCCCGCCCCGCAGCGCGTCGACATAGCCGCGCACGGACAGGATCTTCGGCAGCCCGCCCCGGATCATCGCATCGACCGGCCGCGCGCCGTCGAATTCTGGGCCGGTGTTGGGCAGGCGCACCCAGTCCTGCGCCAGCGGCGGGTCGAAATAAAGCTCGAGCGCCTTGTAAAGGCCGATCAGGCCGCTGAGACGCAGCATCTGGTCACGGGTCAACTCGCCCGCGTAACCGGGCTTCTTTGCCCGCTTCCAGGTGCTGTCGGACATGTCGGCCAAGGCGGCTGCTTCGGGCAGTGTGAGGCCCCAGTGCCCGGCAATCCGTGCATAGGCCTTGAGAGCGACGTCACGAACGGCTGACTGCGGGGGCGGGGCGAGGGCAGGGTCCATCAGGCACCTTTAGGTCTGTACGCCTACATTAGGTCATATGGCCAAAAAGTCAAGGCCATTTGGCCTGTCAGGCGCGATCCGGCTGGTCAGCCAGCAAGGCGCTGACAAAGCGCGTCGACTCGAAGGCACCGCAGATGATTGCGATCATCGCGGTCAGCGGGATGGCGAGGATTGCCCCCGGCAGACCCCAGATCGATGTCCAGATCGCAAGCGCCACAAGGATGACGAAGGGTGACAGATTCAGCTGTCGCCCGATCGCCCGAGGCTCCAGCACGTTGCCGACATAGGTCTGCGCCCCGATCAACAGCACACCGAGCAGGGCCGTGGTGCCGAGCGATCCGAACTGCGCCAGCGACAGCACCACCGGCAGGGCGACCCCGATGATCGAGCCGAGATAGGGAATGTAGTTGAAGAGCCCGATCACCACCGCCCAGAACAGGGCGAAGTCCACGCCCATGCCCCAAAGGATCACGAAAGAGATCGTGCCGAGGATCACGTTGATCGCGGTCTTCACGGCAAGGTAGTCGCCGATCTTGCGGTTCACGTCGCGGATGATCCGCCCCGTAAGCTCGGCCTGGTCGCCATGCGGGAAAGCGGCAGCGAGCTTGGCCGGAAAGCGCTGCCGCTCTCCCAGCAGGAAGCCTGCGTAGATCACCACAAGAAACAGCGTCAGCCCGAAGCTCGTCAGTCCTCCAAGTGTGCGAAGGACAATGGCTTGCAGGTTGAGGTTGCCCAGCGTCGCGTCGACGATGTCCTCCCATGTCGGGTTCTCGATCCCGCCAAGGGCTGCGGCGCGGCTGGCGATCGCCTCGAGGTTCTGCTGGTAGCTGGGAATGACGGCGACAAGCTGATCGACCGTTACCGTCACGACAAGACCAAGAGCCGCGACCGCCACCGTGAAGCCGAGCAGCACAAGGCCATGCCGCCAGACGGAGGGAAGCCTGCCGACCACCGGCACCCGTTCCAACGCCTCGGCGGCGGTCGTGAGGATGTAGACTGCGATGACCGCAAGGATGATCGGCAGCAGCACGGCCTGCCCGACGATGAGAAGCCACCCGACCATCAGCACGAGTGCGAGCCCAAGGACGAGTGTCAGAAGCGATGCACCCCGCATCGACGCGTCAGGCCCAGGCCCAGGCACGCAGCGGCGTCGCAAGCGGGGCCAGGGTCGCGCTTGCCGTGATAGGGCCGCCCGTCGGCCCGGTCGCCCCCATACCCGCGATCATGGGAACGATCCGGTGCGTCATGACATGCCCTTTCGGCGGCTGGCGATCAGTTCGACTTCACGATGCCCGAAAAGCCCGCCACCGCAAGCAATCCAAGGGCGAGGCCCGCAAGGGTCTGGAAATACATCAGCCATTTCCCTGCATAACCAAGGGGCACACGGGTATCGGGCGACCATGTGTCCTTCTGCCCGGTGCCCAGCCCCAAGATGATCGCATCCGCCGACAGCATCGCCGCGTTGAACTTCGGATAGGCGGCGGCCTCGGGCTGCTCGCGGAAACAGGCAAGCTGCGCCTGCCCCTCGGCGGCGCGTCCCTGCCGCTCGGCCCCGAGCGAGGCGAGGAACACCCTCTCGGCCTGTGGCACGGCGCAAAGCACCCATTCGGGCGAGCGCAGGACCACGGCCGAGTTCGGGCGCAGCGCGTTTTCGCGGTCGAGCAGGGTGTAGTAGGCCGCCCCGACTGCCCAGAACAGGATGATCCAGACGATCGCGAGCAGGGGCATCCGCCCGTAACCGGTGGTGGTCCATAAAAGCCCGTCCAGCAGGCGCTGGCCAAGCCGCCGCAGCGGCGACCGGCTGCGCGCCCGCCGCGCCCGGCGCTGCAGGCGTTCCTTGGCGATCAGGACGCGGCTTTTCTCCTCGTCGTGGCCCATGTCGCCAAGTACGGCGGCAAGCTGTTCGTAGGGCTGGGGCCAAAAATCCTCGCCCCAGCGCGCAGGCGACTGGCGCGACAGCCAGTCCAGCCGCCGTTCCGCCTCGACCGACGAGCCGAGGAAGGCGCCGTAGAGGCAGCGGTTCAAGAGCAGGTTGCCCGGCGCAGGCCAGCAGGCCGGATCATCGATCATCGCCCCGAGCACCGCGCCGTTCAGGCTGAGCGCGCCGTCGATGCGCGCGCCCTCGCGCAAAAAGAACCCGCCCTTGACGGTCGTGCGGTTCAGGTTGACCGCGATGCCATCGGGGTAGCTGACGGCCGCGCCCGAAAGGTGGACGTCCCCGCCGACGCGGGCCGTGACGAGGCTGATCGTTCCCGCCACCTTCGCCTTTCGCAGCGACACATCGCCCGTCACGCTGACCGAGTCGACCTCAAGCGCCGGTCCGTCGGGGCGGTCCACCGTAAGGCCGGTGAAATCGAGATCGCCGTTGATGCGCGCACCGGGCAGCGCCAGTGCGCCGCGCGTGACGGTCCCGCGGAAAAGCGCACTGCCCCGGACCGAGATGCGCTCGGACGCCAGAGCGCGGTCACCGGGATGGTCGAGCGTCGCCCCGTCGAAGATCAGGTCGCCCCCGATCTGCGCGCCGCGCAAGCTGATCGGACCCGTCACCACGGCAGCCCGGAACAGCAGGTCACCGCGCGCCTCGAGCCTGTCCGCTGCGAAGCCGGGCAGGTGGCTGCCGTCGAGCGACATCGTGTCGATCACCGCCGAGCGGAACACCGGCACCGCCTCGAACCGGCAATCGAGGAGGCCGATGTCGCGCGGGATGCGGCAACCCTCGAAGTCGAGCGCGCCGGTGATCCAGGCCCCGCCAAGGCGGATGCCCTTTTCATGGACCTTCGGGGCGTTGTCGCCGCCCAGCAACAGGAACCGGATCAGCGTCGCCCGCACAAGGCGTGCCTCGTCGCCTGCACCCGGCACGCCACCGGCCCCGAGCCGGTCGAAACTGCCGACGCCGATCCCGTCGATCAGGGTGATCTCGGCCGGACTGAGCCGTCCGAAGGCGGCGATGCCCGTGCCGGTCATGCCCTAGAGGGCCGCCAGAACCCGCGCCCACGAGCGGATGCCCTTGTGGAAGCTGGTCAGGCTGTACTTCTCGTTCGGGCTGTGGATGCGGTCATCGCTGAGGCCGAAGCCCGCCATGACCACGTCCATGCCGAGCTTTTCCTTGATCATGGTCGTGACCGGGATCGAGCCGCCGCCGCCCACGAAGGCGGCACCCTTGCCCCATTCGTCCGACAGTGCCGCTTGCGTGTTCTGAAAGGCGGGGGCCGTCACCTCGAAGGTGACTGCGCTGCCCGAGCCGAACTCCGTGAACTCTACCCGGCAATCGGCAGGAATGCGCGCCCGGACGAAGTCACGGAAGGCCGTGCGGATCTTGTGGGGGTCTTGCTGGAACACCAGGCGAAAGCTGATCTTGGCCGAAGCGACGGCGGGGATCACGGTCTTGAAGCCGTCGCCCGTATAGCCGCCCGTCATGCCGTTCACCTCGCAGGTCGGGCGCGACCAGGTCTGCTCAAGCACCGAGCGGCCATTCTCGCCCGCCGGTACGGAAAGTCCTACCTCGCCAAGGAAGGCATCCTCGGAGAAGTCGAGCTTTGACCAGCCGTCCAGCAACTCGGCCGAGGGTTCCGGCACGCCGTCGTAAAAGCCGGGGATCGTCACCCGTCCGTCGGCGTCGCGCAGATCGGCGAGGACGCGTGCGAGGATGTGGTTCGGGTTCGCCGCCGCCGAACCATAGAAGCCCGAGTGCAGGTCGCGATCAGCCGCGTGAATGTGAATCTCTTCGGCGCAAAGGCCGCGCAGCGATGTCGTGATCGCGGGCGTCGTCTTGTCCCACATGTTGGTGTCGCAGATCATCGCGACATCGGCGGTCAGCTCGTCCCTCGCGGCGTCGAGAAAGCCCGGCAGGTTCGCGCCGCCGGACTCTTCCTCGCCCTCGAGCAGAACCGTGATCGGCAGCGGCAGCGAGCCGGTCACTGCTTTCCAGGCCCGACAAGCCTCGACGAAGGTCATCAACTGACCCTTGTCATCGGATGCGCCACGGCCCCGGATCTCCTTGCTGCCATCGGGCAGGGTGGCGATCTTCGGCTCGAACGGATCGCCGTCCCACAGTTCGAGCGGATCGGCGGGCTGCACGTCGTAATGGCCGTAGAACAGCACCTTCGTCCCGGCACTGTCATGCTGCTTGGCCAGGACGATCGGATGGCCGGGCGTGTCGCGCACCTCGGCGACGAAACCGATCGAGGCGAGGTCCGCCGCGTGCCACTCGGCGCAGGCGCGCGTCTCGGCGGCATAGGCGGGGTCGGTCGAGATCGACTTCATCCGCACGGTCTGGAACAGACGGTCGAGCGCGTTGTCGAAGTCGGCGTCGATATGGGCGAGGACCTTGTCGAGGTCAGACATTTGCAAACTCTCCGTCGGGGATCAGGATGGCGTCAGCCGGCAGCGGCCGGGGCGAAGGGCCAGATCAGGGGCACGAGGAACACCGCGATGATGAAGAACCAAACCATCATCGGCAGCCCCAGCTTCCAGTAGTCACCGAACTTGTAGGCCCCCGGCTCCATCACCATGAGGTTCGTGGGCGTGGCGACCGGCGTCAGGAACGCGCCGGCGCAGGCGATGCATACGCACATCAGCACGGGCTGGACCGAGATGCCCATCTGGTTCGCAGCAACAACCGAGATCGGGATGATGATGAGCGACGTTGCCGTGTTCGAGATGACTTGACCGAGCACCGCCGACAGGACGAACAGCCCCGCAAGCAGCGCGTAGGGCCCGGAATCGCCCACCGTCGCAACCAGCCCGTCGGCCAGCAACTCGGCGGCACCCGTCACCTGCATCGCCGTGGACAGGGGTGTCAGCGCACCGACGAGGATCACCGTCGTCCAGCTGATCGCACGGTAGACCTGCTCGACGCTGAGCACGCCCGAGACAAGGATGATGCCCGCAGCCACAAGGCCCGCGACGGCAGGCGGCACGAGGCCGGTGGCAAGCAGGAAAACCATCAGCGCGAGGGCCGCGAGCACCGTCTTTGACCCCGGTCCCATCGGCACCGCCTGGCGCCGCACCAGGTCGGGAGAGTTCACGACGATCACCTCGCCCTGGTCGAGCCGCGTGTCGAGCGCCTGCCAAGTGCCTTGCAGAAGCAGCGTATCGCCTGCCGCCAGCGCCTCGCCCGGCGTCACGTCCTCGCCCTGGCGCTGGATCGCAAGCACGATGAGGTCGCCGCTTTCGGTGACCATGCCGGGGAAGAACCGGTTTCCGATCAGCGGCGAGCGCGGCGGGATCAGCACTTCGGCCAGGCCCGAATCCCGGTTGAAGAGGTCTTCGGAAATGGTGGTGTCGGCCTCTTCGCGAAATGCGAGGCCCATCTGGCTTGCCAGTTCGGCGGCCTGATCGGCGGGGCCGCGGATCACGAGGATGTCGTCCTCCTCGACCGTCGCCTCCCGGGTCGTTCGGCCCATGCTGTCCTTGACGGTCACCAGCGTCAGATCGCCGGTCCGGTAGAGGCCGACCGTCGTTCGGGGCTGGCCGATCACCTTCGATCCGGCCCGCACCCGAAGCTGATGCACGTCGCTCGACAGGCGGTACTGCTCGAACAGGGTGGTTGCGTGTCGGCTGAGGTCGGGGGGCAGCGACTTGCTCGTCCGCTCGGGCAGAAGCCGCTCACCGAACAGCACCACGATGGCGATGCAGCCCAGCACGATCGGGATGCCCACGAGCGCGAACTCGAAATAGCCGAACCCGCCAGCGCCGGCATCATACGATGCCTCGACGACAAGCACGTTGACCGGACTGCCGGTCAGCATCAGTTGTGAGCCTGCATGCGCGCCGAACACCAGCGGCATCAGCAGTTGCGACGGCGACCGACCCAGCCGGATCGCCATGACGACGACGACCGGCAACAGGGCGGCCACCGATCCGTTGACGCTGATCAGGGCGGCCAGAAAGCCCACGAAGCCCATCATCAGCACGATCAGGCGCGTCCGGCTCTCGCCCGCCTGCGAGATCAGAACCTGCCCGGCCCATGCCGTCACACCCGACACCTCAAGCCCCGCACTGACGACGAAGAGGGCTGCGATGAAGATAACGGCGGGGTCGCCGAACCCGGCAAGGCTTTGGTTCAGGGTCAGGATTCCGGTCGCCCAGAGGGCGAGTGCCGCGCCCACGCAGACCACGATGACGGGAAGCCGGTCCCAGATGAACAGCACGATGACGGCTGCA
The DNA here is from genome assembly GCA_031425325.1 of Rhodobacterales bacterium. GTDB lineage: Bacteria > Pseudomonadota > Alphaproteobacteria > Rhodobacterales > Rhodobacteraceae > Aliitabrizicola. The sequence continues at coordinate 7,131 of JANPJD010000066.1, forward strand.
ATGATCGCGAACACGGTCCAGATATCGTTCACTGCGCGCCTTCCCCCGACGGTTCGGCGCATGATGAACCGCGCTGCGGTTCCGGGCAATAGGAAAGGCCCTTGCAATTGCGGCAGGGCAATCTGTGGAGCGGGAGTTTCCAGTAGACAGGGCCTCGGTTCGTCGGGTAATAAAGTTTCGACGGTCGCTATCCGGCCCACGGGTGCAATCCAGATACGCAGACGTAAGTGGCTGTTCTGTTTGACTTACGGACAGATCATCAATCCGGTCAGCGTAATATATGCACTCGGTTAGGGATGTTATTCGTTTGAACTTCAAACGAATTGGCATTCCAGCGGGATCGATATCGGATTTGTTTCGTGTCGGGTGCGCTGAATAGGGGCTTAATGAATGGCAGTGAAATCAGGTCCTCCCGCTGCGGCCGAAAAATCGGGTTTCCTCGCCACTGTCGAGCGGGTGGGAAACATGGTTCCACACCCGGCGATCATCTTTTTCCTTTTGATCGGGATCGTCATCGTCCTGTCTGCCATCTTCGGTCTGCTTGGCACGACGGTCACCTATGAAGGGTACGACGCGGCGGTGGGCGACATCGTCGAGCAGACGTCCACGGTCCGCAGCCTGCTTTCGCCGGACGGCATCCGGTTCATGCTGACCTCGCCGGTTGCGAACTTCCTCGGGTTTACCGGGGTGGGTGTTATCCTTGTCGCAATGATCGGCGTGGGTCTGGCCGAAGAGTCTGGGATGATCGCAACGCTTGTCCGCAAGCTCGTCGCCATAGCGCCCCGCTCGATCTTCACGTTCATGATCGTGATGGTGGGCGTGCTGTCCTCGATCGCGGCGGATGCAGGCTATCTTGTGCTGGTTCCGCTTGCTGCGGCTGCCTTTCACAGCATGGGGCGGCACCCGCTCGCGGGCCTCGCGGCTGGTTTCTCGGGCGTGGCGGCGGTGTTCCTTGTCAACGTGTTCGTCACACCGACCGACGCCCTGCTGGTCGAGGTCACGAACGATGCGATCCGCACGGTCAATCCGGCCCTTCAGATCAACGTCATCGGCAACATCTTCTTCATGATCGTCTCGTCGATCCTGATGGGCATCATCTGCACCGTCCTGACCGAGCGGTTCGTCGAGCCGCGCCTTGGCCCCTACACCGGCAGCCTGCCGGTCGAGGCGTCGGACGGCCTTTCGGGCAGCGAGCAGCGCGGCCTGAAATACGCAGGCCGTGCAATCCTAGGCTTTGTGATCGTGCTGGCCCTGCTGACCGCACCGCCGCTGCCCTGGGGCATCCTTCGCAACCAGGAGACCGGCGGCATCATGTCGGGCTCGCCGTTCATGAGCGGACTGATCGTGCTGATCAGCATCGCCTTCCTTGTCTCGGGCTATGCTTATGGCCGCGGTGCGGGAACGATTGCGAACGTGACGGCGGCGATCGGTCTTGTCGTCAAGACCTGGAGCAACCTCGCTGGCATGATCTTCCTGCTCTTCGTGATCGCGAATTTCATCGCCTTCTTCAATTACACCAACCTCGCCACCGTCCTTGCGGTGAACCTTGCCGAGTTCCTTCAGACGACGACGCTCGGGGCCACGTCCTATATCATCATGTTCGTGATCGTCGTCGCGGTGATCGACATCATCCTGACCGGGGCGCTGGCGAAGTGGGCCATCCTCGCGCCGGTCTTCGTGCCGCTCTTCATGCGGCTGGGGGGCGATCCGAACCTTGTGCTTGCGGCCTATCGTGTCGGCGACAGCCCGATGAACGTCATCACGCCCCTCAACGTCTATCTGGCAGTGATGGTGGGCTTCGCGCAGAAGTACCAGAAAGATGCCGGGATCGGCACGATCGTCGCGCTGATGTTGCCTTACACCATCACGCTTCTGATCCTGTGGACCTTGCTTTTGGTTGTCTGGTACGCGTTCGGCATACCGCTGGGCCCGGTCTGACGTCCCGCCGCTTCGTCGGCCTGTACTGACCGGGGCGCGCGGGGCCAGACCTGCGTGCCCGCCCGCATGATGAGGAGTCGTCCATGCCATCCCCCCTTCGGACCGGAAGCCTTTTCCTCGCGATGGCCCTCGGCTTGTCGGCTTGCATCGAGACGGAAGAGGCCGCCCCCGCCGAGGCGCGGCCCGTCCGCGTCGTGACGGTCGAAGAGCGGGTCACGGGCGATGTCGTCTCGCTTGCGGGAACCGTCGAGAGCCAGGCGCAGGTCGACCTCGGGTTTCGCATCGGCGGCCGCATCGTCGAGCGGACCGTGGATGTCGGCGATCAGGTGGAGCCGGGGCAGGTCCTTGCGCGGCTCGACCCGACCGATGAGGAGAACGGGCTGCGGGCCGCCGAAGCAGCACTTGCCGCAGCCGAGGGGCAACTGTCCGAGGTCAGGACCAACTTCGACCGCCAGCGGCAGCTTTACGACCGCGGTTTCGTGGCGCGCGCCGCCCTTGACCGGGCCGAGGCTGCGCTGACCACCGCGGTGTCGCAGGCGGACACGGCGCGCGCGCAATATGCCATCGCGGCACGGCGGCTCAACGATACGGTGCTCTTGGCCGACGGGCCGGGCGTCGTGACCGCCACCGGCGGCGAAAGCGGCGAGGTTGTCGCGGCGGGCCGGATGGTCGTGCAGGTTGCACGCGACGGGGGGCTCGACGCGGTTTTCGACGTGCCTGCCGCCCTGCTCGAGGCGAGCCCGAGCGATCCGTCGATAACCGTCTCGCTGTCGCAGTCGCCCAACATAACTGCCGAGGGCCGGGTGCGAGAAGTCGCGCCCCGCGCCGATACCGTGACCGGGACGTTCCGGGTGCGCGTCAGCCTGATCTCGCCGCCGCCCGAGTTGCGCCTCGGCTCGACGGTGACGGGCCGCGCCCTGTTCGGGCAGACGACCGGGATCGAGATCCCTGCGTCAGCCCTGACCAGCGCCGAGGGGGCGCCCGCCGTCTGGGTCGTGGACACCGCCGCGATGACCGTGGCCCTGCGCCCGGTCGAGGTGCTGCGCTTCCTGCCCGTCTCGGTCGAGATCGCGTCGGGTCTTGCGCCCGGCGACGTCGTGGTCACCGCAGGCGTCCAGGCGCTGCGGCCAGGCCAGACCGTCCGCCTTCCCGGAGCCGGTTCATGATCGGTCCGAACCTTTCGGAATGGGCGATCCGCTCGCGCCAACTGACGATCTACATGATGATCGTCTCAGTCATCGCGGGCACCTTCGCCTTCATCAACCTCGGTCGTGACGAAGACCCAAGCTTCACCATCAAGACCATGCTCGTCACCGCCGTCTGGCCCGGCGCCACGATGGACGAGATGCAGAGCCAGGTCACCGACCGGCTGGAGCGGCGGCTGGAAGAGACCACCGGCCTCGATACCGTGCGCTCGATCACCCGGCCCGGCATCGTGACCATCTTCGTCGACCTGGACGAGGCTTGGCCCGCCGACGGGGTGCCCGATGTCTGGCAGGAAGTCCGCAATGCGGTTGGCGACATCCGCCACACGCTGCCGCCCGGGGTCGTCGGCCCGTTCTTCACCGATCGGTTCGGCGATGTGTTCGGCATCATCTACGGCTTTACCGCAGACGGTTTCTCGGACCGCGACCTGCGCGATGAGGTGGACCGCGTCCGCACGGATTTGCTTCGCGAGGTCGACGGCATTGCGAAAATCGAATGGATCGGCGTTCAGGACGAACAGGTGCTGCTGGAACTGCAGCCGGATCGGGTCGCGGCCCTTGCGCTGGACTATGGACAGGTCTTTGCGGCAGTGGCCGCGCAGAACGCGGTCCGCCCTGCCGGCGTCATCACCACCGGGGTCGACAATCTGACGCTGCGCGTCTCGGGGTCGTTCGAAAAGGACTCAGACCTGCTCGACGTGGCCCTGATCGCGGACGGTCGCATGATCCGCCTGGGAGACATCGCAACGGTACGTCGCGCCTATGTCGATCCGCCGCAGCCGCTCTTGCGGATCGACGGCGAGCGAGGGATCGCGCTTGCCATCTCGATGCGGCCCGGTGGCGACATCCTGCAACTCGGCGCTGACGTGCAGCGTGCAATGGCGAAGATCACCGCCGATCTTCCCATCGGCATCGAGCCCGTCTTGCTGTCAGATCAGCCGGCCATCGTGGATCTGGCGATCAACGACTTCACCACGTCTCTGATGCAGGCTGTGGTGATCGTCCTTGGCGTGAGCTTCCTCGCGCTCGGGGTGCGTCCGGGCGCTGTCGTTGCGATCTGCATTCCGGTCACGCTCACGGCCGTCTTCGTCGCGATGCAGGCGGCAGGGATCGATCTTCACCGCATCTCGCTTGGCGCCCTCATCATCGCGCTGGCGCTGCTTACGGACGACGCGATGACCACGGTCGACGCGATGCTGCGTCGCCTGGCACTCGGCGATCCGATGGAACGGGCGGCGACATTCGCTTACAGCACGCTCGCGGCGCCCATGCTGACCGGAACACTCATCACCGTGGCAGGCTTCGTCCCGATCGGCTTCGCAGCGAGTTCGGCGGGCGAGTACACGATCAGCCTTTTCTACGTGGTCGGGATCGCGCTCATCGCGTCATGGCTCGTCGCGGTGCTCTTTGCGCCCATCATCGGCTCGTTGCTGCTCAAGCCGCCAGCCCCGGGAACGCCCGAGCCGCCGCCCGGAGCGATCCTCAGGTCTTACAGCCGCTTCCTGAGGGCCGCGATCCGCGCGCGCTGGCTGGTCTTCGCGGTGACCGCTGCCATGTTTGCCGCCGCGGTGTTCGGTCTGCAGTATGTCGACCGCCAGTTCTTCCCCGCGTCTGACCGCAACGAGCTGATCGTCGACTTCCAGTTGCCGCGTTCGAGTTCGATCTTTGCGAGCGAGGATGCTGTGAAGCGCATCGAGAGCTTCATCCTGGAAACCGGCGACGCCGAAACCGTCACGTCCTATGTCGGTCGCAACGTGATCCGCTTCTACCTGCCGCTCGACATCCGGCCACCCAGCGACCACCAGTCGCAGATCGTCGTCATGGCCCGCGACTTTGCGGGGCGCGACAGGTTGCAGGCCGCACTCGAGACCTACCTGACCGAGACCTTCCCCGAGGCAATCTCGCGCGTCAGCCCGCTCGAGCTGGGGCCGCCGGTCGGCTGGCCGGTGCAATACCGCATCAGCGGCCCCGACCCCGAGGTGCTGCGGACCCAGGCGCTCGCGCTGGCCGAGGTGGTCGCGAGCTTCCCGCAGGCGCGGGGCGTGCATTTCGACTGGATCGAGCCGGCGCGCCAGGTGCGTATCGAGGTCGATCAGGACCGCGCCCGGCGTCTTGGTCTGAGCAGCGCGCAGTTGTCCGACGTGCTGAACGCGGCTGTGTCGGGCACGACTGTTTCGCAGCTGCGCGACGACATCTACCTCGTGCCGATCGTCGCCCGGGCTGCGGATGGTGCGCGCGTCACGCTCGACACCGTCGGCACGCTGCAAGTGCCGGTGCCGGGCGGACGAACGGTCGCGCTGAGCCAGTTCGCCAACTTCAGCTACACCCAGGAACAGCCCTTCATCTGGCGGCGCGACCGTGAGCCGACCCTGACGGTCCTCGCGGCCGTGGCACCGGAGTCGACACCCGAGGCGGCGGTCGCTTTCCTTGAAGACCGCGTGCAGGCCTTCGGTGAGGCGCTGCCGCTTGGCTACCGCGTCGAGGTGGGCGGTACCGTCGAGACGAGCGCCGAAAGCCAGGCGTCCGTCTTCGCCGTGGTGCCGCTTATGGTCTTCCTGATGGTCACGCTTCTGATGATCCAGCTGCAAAGCTTCCGTGAAACGGGGATGGTTCTGATCCTGCTGCCTCTGGGCCTGATCGGGGTGGTGGCGTTCCTGCTCTTGTTCCAGCGCTCGCTCGGGTTCGTGGCGATCCTGGGCATCCTTGCCCTGATCGGGATGATAGCGAAGAACGCCGTCATCCTCATTACCCAGATCACCGAGGATCGCGCCTCGGGTCTGTCTGTCGAGGACGCGGCCATCGGCGCCGCAATGAGCCGCTTTCGCCCGCTGCTGCTGACCGCGCTTTCGACCATCCTCGGCCTTTTGCCGATCGCGCCCACGCTGTTCTGGGGGCCGATGGCCTTTGCGATCATGGGCGGGCTTCTGGTCGCGACGGTGCTGACGCTCGTGTTCCTGCCGACGCTCTACGTCACGGTCTACGGAGGGCGCAGCGGCAAGGCGGTGCCCTCGCATGGCTGATCAGGCGACACTCGGCTGGACGGGGGTCAGCGACAAGCGCAGCTATTACCGCCTGTTCTTTGGCTACGTCATCGCGCTGTTCGCGACCGGCATCGCCACGGTCGCGCTGGCGCTGCTGGCATTCGACCTTGCAGGTGACGATTCGGGCGCGGTGATCGGGACGGCCCTGTCCATCAAGATGCTGGCCTATGTGCTCGCGGCCCCGCTTGTCTCGGCGCTGACGCAGCGGCTTCGCACCAAGCCGCTGCTCATTGGTCTCGACCTGCTTCGCGCGGCAAGCCTTGTGGCATTGCCCTTCGTGACCGAGGTCTGGCAGGTACATCTGCTCGTCTTCGTTTTCGCGCTGGCCTCGGCCACGTTCGGTTTCGTCTATCTCTCGACGGTGCCCTACCTCTTGGGCAGCGAAGAGGACTACACACACTCGCTTGCCCGCTCGCGGATCGCGTCCGAGCTTGAGGGGCCGATCAGCCCGCTGATGGCGGCGGGCCTGCTGCTGGTCCTCGCCACCTCGGGCATCTTCCTGCTTGCGGCCGGGGCGTTCGTCGTATCGGCGCTGCTGGTTCAGACGGCCACGCTGCCCGCCCGCCGCCGGGCGCGCGAAGAGCGGCTGGCGAGCCGCCTTCTGCGCGGGCCGCGCCTGTTCCTGCGGGTGCCCGAGTTCAGGGCAGTGATCGCGCTGGACTTCGCTGTGGCCTTTGCGACCGCAATGGTGATGGTCAATACCGTGGTGATCGTCCAGGGCCTGATGGACCTCGAGCGGGCGGCGACTGCCTGGCCGTTCTTCGCCTTCGGCCTCGGGTCGATCCTCGGTGCCCTGTCGATCCCGGTGGTGCTGATGCGGATTGAAGAGCGCCGGATCATGCTGGCGGGCGCGTTGACGCTCGCCGCCGGGTTGCTGGTCGGCGCTCTGCCCCTCGGGATCGTCGGGGTGCTGGGCCTCTGGGCGGTCCTGGGGTTCGGCGTCGCCTGGTGCCTGACGCCGGTGACCTACCTGATCCGCCGGCTCGCAGCCCCCGAGGACCTTCAGACGCTCTTCGCCGCCCAGATGTCGATCGCGAACGGCTGCCTTCTGGTGGCCTATTCGCTGGCGGGCTGGCTTGGGGCGACCGTGGGAATGACGGCGACCTTCCTTTCCCTTGGGGCGGCAGCGACGGTCGCCTCCCTCGCAGCGCTGCTGCTCTGGCCCGAACCGCAGGTCTAGGGCGCAGGCCTGCCGATCGAGGACACATCGCGCACGATCCCGACGCCCGCGTCGACGATGGTAGCCTTGCGCGCCTCTTCCTCGAAGATCGTCGTGCCGTAGCTGCCGAGGCCGCGCAGCAACGAGATCATCACGGGCGAGGTCGCGACCTTGAAATGGTTCAGCGCATCTTCGTTACCGTTGACATCGGTAAGGTCGATGATCGTCACCGGCAGCCCGTCGACCTGCGAGGGGTCAGACAACGCGCCAAGTCGGTTGCCGCTGCCACGCAGTGCCGCCGACAGGCGCAGCGCCCTGTCGCGCGACGAGGTGAAGACGTAGAGCGAGACATCGCCCAGGGCCGCTGCCGCCGCTTGGCGGCGGAACACGCCGATGTCGACGTCGGGTGCCATCAGAACGACGGTCTGGACACGGTCGAAGGTGCCGGGGCGGTTGCGGATCGCGGCCTGGCGCACCGTCTCCATCACGATGAACGCCCCCATCGAGTGACCCAGCAGGACGATCCGCCTCGCTCGGCTCTGATTGACGAGAGAGAGCAGGTCCTCGAGGTCGTCGCGGGCCTGAAGTGCTGTTTCGCGGTCGGTCGCATAGGCCCTTGCGCGCGCGGCCGACGGCCAGGCGAAATGTACCGACACCCCAGGCGAGCGGAAGTCGTGACGCATCTGCGCCTGCCGGTAGAGGCCTTCGGCAAAGTTCGTGTTGAACCCGTGAACGAAGATCAGCACCTCGCGCTGGTCTGCGGGGCGGGCGAGCAGCGCGCGGTCGAGGTCGCGCACGAAGGCGGCCCGGTCGGCGATGCGTGTCCCCCCGACCGTCAGGAAATCGGTCCGGGCATCAGTCGCTTCCGCAGTCGGAAAGCGGACCGTTCCGGCTGCCCGGTCGGGCGGGACCGAGACATCGAACCGCGCGAATCCCAGCGACTGCCCCTGTCCGGCACCAAAACCGGGTCCGGCGGGATCTGCCGCCCGGCTTGAGGCGACGAGGATCGTCTCGACCGATCCGACCTCAGCCGCGCCCTGATCGAAGGTCAGGCTGCCGCGTTCGGCACAGCCGCCAAGGAAAATCACCAGCGCGATCAGCGCGCCGAGGACTGGATAGCGCACCCGTCACTCCGCCGCCCGGGCGGGGTTGGGTGCGGGTAGGGGAAGCTGATCGGAGCCGTCGAAGCCCTCGAGCTTCAGCGTCGATCGTTGTCCGATGGCGTCGAAATTCTCGTCCAGCCAGGAGGCTGCCAAGTCCTGGCCGATGCGGAACAGCTTCTCGAGATAGGGCCACTCGGCATTCATCTTGCTGGAGGCCACGAGGTCCTGCACCTCGACGGCTGCGTGGATCAGATGCAGGTAGGTGTGAGTGTAGACGCCAAGGTCGATCCCGTTCGTCTCGGCCACCCTCTGCATCAGGCTGATTGCCCGCAGTTCCTTGAGAAGGCTCGAGTTGAAGCTGATCTCGTTGACCCGGTTCATGATCTCGCGCGCAGTGCGTGGCAATTCGTTCCGCAGGATCGGGTTGATCTGCACGACGAGGATGTCGGGCGATTTTACGCTGGTCAGCAGCGGGTAGAGCGCGGGGTTGCCGCTGAAGCCGCCATCCCAATAGGCCTCTCCATCGATCTCGACCGCGGGGAACATCTGCGGCAGGCAGGCCGAGGCGAGCACCGTCTCGGCCGTCACTTCGCCCGGACCGAACACCCGCGCATGTCCGGTCCGCACATTGGTCGCGGTGACGTAGACGCGCAGGCCCGGCACCGTGTTGACCCGGCCGAAGTCGATCAGGTCGTTCAGCAGGCCCCGCAGCGGATTGACCCCCATCGGATTGAGGTCATAGGGCGAGAACATCCGGCTCATGCTTTCGAAGAACAGGTAGCTCGGCGAGGTGTCGAGGCTGTAGTTGCCGCGCAGCCGGTCGAACGGGCTTCGCTGGATCGGCGAAAAGCGGGCCGCGTCGCTGACCGCCTTCCACAATTCGCGCAGCTTGGCCCGCGCGCCTTCGCGCCCGTCGCGCGACAGCCCATCCGCCAGCGCCACCGCGTTCATGGCACCCGCACTGGTGCCGCTGATGCCCACGATGGTAAGGCGGTCGTCCTGCAAGAGGCGGTCGAGTACGCCCCATGTCATTGCGCCATGCGACCCGCCGCCCTGAAGGGCAAGGTTGACCGCCTTGGGAGTCGGGCTTGGCTTTGGCATGAATCAACCTTGCGTCAACGTGCGGTGTTTTGTGGCGCTGTGGGGTGTTCGGAGGGTAGCCTGAGCGGGCGATCAGGGCAATCTCTTCGATGCCGTCACCCGGAACAAGTACGACCCCGGTGCGTTTCCATCTGTCCGCTTCGCGGGCCGTTTTTTTCCGGAAAGGACTCTCCATGATCCTCAAGCGCTCGCTTCTCAAGGCGACGACCGCGCTGACCGTCTCGTTGTCGCTCCTGCCCGGACCGATTGCCGCTCAGGGCTTCGCTCCGCGCAAGGTTGCGGTCGGGGACGGCCTGCTGTGGCGCGTGCAAGAGGCCTGTGTCGAGGGCTCGACGGCCCCGGAATGCGTGACCGCACCGGCAGAAGAAGCGGCCCCGGTCGAGGAGGCGGCCCCCGTCGAGGAAGCTGCTCCGGTTGAGGAAGCGGCCCCGGTCGAGGAAGCGGCTCCGGTCGAGGAAGCTGCTCCGGTTGAGGAAGCGACCCCGGTCGAGGAGGCTGCTCCGGTCGAGGAGGCGGCTCCGGTTGAGGAAGCGGCCCCGGTTGGGGAGGCGGCTCCGGCTGAGGAAGCGGCCCCGGTCGAGGAAGCGGCCCCGGTCGAGGAGGCTGCTCCGGTCGAGGAAGCGGCCCCGGTAGAGGAAGTGGCTCCGGTCGAGGAAGCGGCTCCGGTCGAGGAGGCTGCTCCGGTTCAGGAAGCTGCCCCGGTTGAAGAAGCGGCTCCGGTTCAGGAAGCTGCTCCGGTTGAGGAAGCGGCCCCGGTCGAGGAGGCGGCCCCGGTCGAGGAGGCTGCTCCGGTTCAGGAAGCTGCCCCGGTTGAAGAAGCGGCTCCGGTTCAGGAAGCTGCTCCGGTTGAGGAGGCGGCCCCGGTCGATGCGCCAAGCGATCCGGCGGCGGCTGTGGCCGAACCTGAGGCTGGTGCACCGGCCGAGGCTGCCGCATCCGGTGCGACCGTCGCGCCCGAGCCCTCTGCGCCCGAGCCGACCGAGGCCGAGGTGCAGGAGCTTGAGACGCTTCTGGAGGACCCCGAGGTTGCCGCGGCGGTCGACACGCTCTCGCAATCCGACGCCGCCTCGGCACCTGCCGATGGCGCGGCTGCCGCAGCGCCTGCTGCTGCTGCAGCCTTCGCCGCCGGTGCCGACGGGGCAGCCGCACCCGC
>JANPJD010000067.1:0-2319 GCA_031425325.1 Rhodobacterales bacterium
CTGCGGGCGATGCGTGATGCGGGCGTGCATGTGGGGCTGGGGGTCGACGGGTCGGCCTCGAACGACGCAGGCTCGCTGATCGGCGAGGCGCGGATGGCGATGCTCTTGCAGCGCGTGGCGCTTGGGGCCGACGCGATGGGCGCGCGCGAGGCGCTCGAGGTCGCGACGCTGGGTGGCGCGCAGGTGCTGGGGCGGCCCGACTGCGGCGCGCTGGAGCCGGGGCTGCGCGCCGACCTTGCGATCTGGGACATGACCGGGGTCGAGGCGGCAGGCGCCTGGGACCCGGTCGCGGCGCTGGTCCTTTGCGGGCCGCACAAGGTGCGCGACCTGATCGTCGAGGGCCGCCGCGTGGTGCGCGAAGGGCAGGTCGCGACGTTGGACCTGCCCCGCGTGGTCGAGCGTCAGCGCGCGCTTGCGCTTCGGCTGATGGGGTAGGGATCAGCGCTCGAGCTGCTCCAGCAGGGGACGCGCGCTTTCCATGCACTCGGCGAAAGCCGTCTCGCCGCAGCGCACTTCAAGGTCGACGCCTTCGCCAAGCCGGATGCGGAAACCCGCCTCGGGGGTCCGGCCGCCGCGCATGCCGTGCGGCGGACCGTCCCGGTCGTCGCGCATCCATCCCGGCCGCTGCTGCTCGCCCGGTCCGCGCCGTTCGGCCCGCTCGTCGCGGTTCGCCTCGGCCCTCGGCCGCACCGGGGTCGCGCCATCCTGTTCGGCGGGCAGGCTTTCCAGCACCGGCGGGGACGCATCGGTCTGTGCAAGCGCAGGCAGGCCCGTCAGGGCGACGCAAAGCGCGAATGCGGCTGTCTTGGTAAGCATGGTAATCTCCTGAAACGCAAATCTTCTACATGCCGGACGGTGCAATCCACTGCACCGCCACCCCAACTCCTCTGGCGACCGCCTGTTCCGCCTTGCCGCTCATTGCGTGGCCAGCACGATCGCAAGCCGGCAGCCTTGGGCGTATTCGGGCAGGTGGACGTATTCCTTCAGCGTGTGAATCTCGTACTGCCCCGCGCCGATTGTGACGGTCGGCACGCCGTGCCGGTCCAGCCAGTTGGCATCGAGCCCGCCGTTCGAGAAGACGAGCTTGGGGGTCAGCCCGATTGTCTCGACCGCCTTCATAGCATGGCGCACTGCCTCGGACCCCTCGTCGAGCCGGAACGGCGGGTAGGATTTGACGCTGGTGAAGCTGACCGTCCCGGTTCCGCCATCGGCATCCGTAACCTCGGCCCCTGCCGCCTCGAAGGCCGCACGAAGCCCCGCAGTGATCGCGGCGGTGAACGCCTCGTCGGGGCTGCGCGCCTCGCCCCGCAGCCAGGCGTAATCGGTGACCACGTTGGTCGCGTCCCCCGCCGCCTTGCCGTCGCGCCCGCCGAAGATGCCCACGTTGCTGGTGCCATGCCCATCGGGCTTGACGATCTTGCCGAACCACCCCGCCTCGCGCGCCTTCGCAAGCCCGAGGGCGCCCACCATCGTGGCCGAGATGCCCCGCTCGGGGGCCACGCCCGCATGCGAGGCGAGGCCGGTGATCGCGACTTCCCAGTTCTGCTGCCCCACCGCGCCGGTGATCAGGTCCGAGGCCAGCCGCCCGTCGACGTTGAAGCACATCACAGCCCCGCCCAGATCGGCTGGATCAAGCTCGCGCGCGCCATGCAGGCCGCTTTCCTCGCGCACCGTGAAAAGAAGCGTGATCGGCGGATGCGGCAGCTTGTGCTTCATCAGGGTTGCGACCAGCGTCACCAGAAGCGCGCAGCCCGTGCGGTTGTCGCCGCCCAGCGCCGTCGTGCCGTCCGTCACGATCCTGTCGCCCTCGCGCCGGGGTTTGGCTCCCGCGCAAAGCGGCACCGTATCAAGATGGGTCGCGAACAAGAGGCGCGGCCCGGGCCGGGTGCCGGGCAGCGTCACGATCAGGTTGCCGGTCTCGGTCGGCAGCGGGATGCGCTCATGCGCGGTGTCGAAGCGGATCGCGTCCCCGGGCACGCCCAGCGCCACAAGGTCGTCGCGGATCGCATGGGCGATGGCGCGCTCGTGGCCTGTGACCCCCTCGACCGAAAGATACTGCAGGAGGGTGTCCTCGGCGGCGGCCACATCGAGGGCTGCATGTGCGTCGGTCATGTCGGTTCCTTCCGGCTCAGGTGCGTCTGCGAAGGCATTGGCGGCGGGCGGGCATCTTGGGCGCCGGACCCTGCCGGATGTTAGGCCTGACCCCGCCTCGGTGCAAATCCTAAGCGTGGCCCGCGACCGGCCTGCCGTTCACCCAGACCGCCCTGATCGCGCGGTCGTCACCCATCATGATGGTCGGAAAGACCGCCTGCCATAGGT
>JANPJD010000068.1:0-9377 GCA_031425325.1 Rhodobacterales bacterium
TGGTAGTCCCAGAAGGTGAAGCCGGGATGCGGGTCGCGGGCGAGGAGCGCGTCGGTGAAACCGAGGTTCACGATGCGCCGGAACGCATCGCGCGTCTGCGGCAGGAAAAGCGCATCGGTCAGCCATTGCTCGGGCCGGGCGGCATCCTCGGGCTGCGGAATGACGTTGTAGTCACCCAGCATCACGACCGCCTCTTCGAGCGCCAGAAGCGCCTCGGCACGGGCCTGCAGCCGGTCCATCCAGGCGAGCTTGTAGTCATATTTGGGCCCCGGCGCGGGGTTGCCGTTGGGCAGGTAAAGGCCACAGACCCGCACCGGGCGGTCTGCATTCACCGTGGCCTCGATCCAGCGGGCCTGAACGTCCTCGGGGTCGCCCGGCAGGCCGCGCGTCACATCCTCGAGCGGCAGCTTCGACAGAATCGCAACACCGTTGAAGCCTTTCTGGCCATGCGTCTCGACCCGGTAGCCGAGATCCTCGAACAACTCGCGCGGGAAAGACTCGTCCTGCGACTTGATCTCTTGCAGGACCGCGACGTCGGGCTGCGAGACCTGAAGCCACAGCGGCACCGTCTCGATCCGCGCCTTGATCCCGTTGATGTTGAACGTGGCGATCTTCATGCGGCGTCTTCCTGCTTGGGTGTTCCGTTCTAGGGACGGGCCGCGCCCCGGTCCAGCGCCTTTGCCGCATTGCGTTCCCCGGCCGAGCGCGCGAGTTTTCCTTGGCCCCGGGGGCCTCGGTGCGCTAGCACGGAGGAAAGGAACAGGCGCGCCGTGCGAAAGGGGCAGAAACCACAGTGACCGCACCGCAAACCGGCATCCTGCTGCTGCTCCTTCTGCTTCAGTTCAAGCACGCGCTTGCGGATTACTGCCTTCAGACACCTTGGATGCTGCGGAATCGCAAGATCTACGGGCATCCGGGCGGCCTCGCGCATGTCGCGGTCCATCTTGCCGGATCGGCGATGGCGCTGGTCGCGATGGGAACGGCCCTGCCGACGCTGGCCGCCCTGCTTCTGGTCGAGGGGGTCGTCCACTACCACCTCGACTGGGCCAAGGACAACGTGGTCGCCTCGCGCGAGCTCACGCCGCAGGACGCCTGGTACTGGTATGCGGCGGGGATCGACCAGTTCCTGCACCAGGCGACCTATCTGGGGATGGCGCTGTGGTGGGCGGTGGCGGCCTGAGGCCGCCGCCTTACCTCTTGCCGACCGGCCTGTAGTCGCGGCGCGGCTCGCCGATATAAAGCTGACGTGGGCGGCCGATCTTCTGCGTCGGGTCGCCGATCATCTCCTTCCACTGGCTGATCCAGCCAACCGTGCGCGACAGCGCGAAGATCGGCGTGAACATCGCCGTCGGAAAGCCCATCGCGTCGAGGATGATGCCCGAGTAGAAGTCGACGTTCGGATAGAGCTTCTTCGAGACGAAGTAATCGTCCTGAAGCGCGATCCTCTCCAGCTCCTTGGCGACCTGCAGCGTCGGGTTGTTGTGGATGCCCATGAGGTCGAGCACCTCGTCGGCGCTTTCCTTCATCACCTTGGCGCGCGGGTCGAAGTTCTTGTAAACGCGGTGTCCGAAGCCCATCAGGCGGAACGGGTCGTCCTTGTCCTTGGCGCGGCGGATGTATTCCGGGATGCGGTCGACGGTGCCAATCTCACGCAGCATTTCGAGGCAGGCCTGATTGGCCCCGCCGTGCGCGGGCCCCCAGAGACAGGCGATGCCGGCCGCGATGCATGCAAAGGGATTGGCCCCAGACGAGCCCGCCAGACGCACCGTCGAGGTCGAGGCGTTCTGCTCGTGATCCGCATGCAGCATCATAATGCGGTCCATCGCGGTGGCGAGGACCGGGTTCACCACATACTCTTCGGCCGGGACAGAGAAGCACATGTGCAGGAAGTTGCCCGCGTAATCGAGGCTGTTCTTGGGATACACGAACGGCTGGCCGACCGAGTACTTGTAGGCCATCGCAGCGATGGTCGGCAGCTTGGCGATCATGCGGATCGCCGCAACTTCGCGTTGCCAGGGATCGTTGATGTCGGTCGAATCGTGGTAGAAGGCAGCCATCGCGCCCACCACGCCCACCATCGTGGCCATCGGATGCGCGTCGCGGCGGAAGCCGCGGAAGAAGTAGTGCATCTGTTCGTGCACCATCGTGTGATGCGTCACGCGATGCTTGAAGTCGGCAAGCTGCTCGGCGCTCGGCAGTTCCGCGTAAAGCAGCAGATAGCAGACCTCGAGGTAGTTCGAGCCGTCGGCGAGCTGCTCGATCGGGTAGCCACGATACAGAAGCTCGCCCTTGTCGCCGTCGATGAAGGTGATCGCGCTCTCGCAGGCGGCGGTCGAGGTGAAGCCGGGGTCGTAGGTAAAGACATCCCCCTCGGCATAGAGCTTGCGGATGTCGATGACGTCCGGCCCAAGGGTGGGGCTTTGCATCGGCATGTGGATTTCGCGGTCACCGAAGCGCAGCGTCGCCATCCGTGGATCGACCTTGGTGTCGGGCATTCCGTTTCCCTTCCTTCCTCGTGCCGGCCCGCAGGCGGCGGTCATCGGATCGGCGGCAGGGCGGCGGATGTCAGTCCGACGCCTCGTCGAGTCGCGCGATCGTCTCTTCCCGACCGATGACAAGCATCATGTCGTAAACACTTGGTGTCGCCGTCCGACCGGCGAGCGCCGCGCGCAGCGGGGCTGCAAGCTTTCCGAAGCCGAGGCCGCGCGAAGACGCCTCAGCCATCAGGATCGCCTCCAGACCGTCTCTTGTCCAGTGTGCATCTCGCAGTTGCGGCGTCAAGGCTTTCAGTATGCCACGGGATACCGCATCCAGTGCGGCCTGTGCGGTGGCGTCCATCCCGACCGGCCGCTCGATCAGGGCGAAGCGAGCCTTCTCAAGCAGTTCCGGGAAGGTCTTCGCGCGATCTTTCAGCGCGTATAGGCCCGCTTTCAGGCGGGTGCGCTGCCCCTCGGTCAGGGAAGGCTGGCCAGACGCAGCAAGATAGGCCGTCAGTTCATGCAGCAGCGCAGCATCGTCTGCCGAGGCCATATGATGCCCGCAGATGTTCTCGAGCTTCTTGAAATCGAGTCGCGCAGGCGCCCGGCCGATCCCGCTCAGGTCGAACCACCCCATCGCCTCTTCGCTTGTGAAGACCTCGGCATCGCCATGCGCCCAGCCAAGCCGCGTCAGATAGTTTCGCATCCCCGCCGCCGGATAGCCCAGCGCCTGATACTCCTCGACCCCGACCGCCCCGTGGCGCTTGGACAGCTTCTTGCCGTCCGGACCGTGGATCAGGGGGATGTGCGCCCAGACCGGAACCTCCCAGCCCATCGCGTCATAGACCATCTGCTGACGGCCCGCATTGTTGAGGTGATCGTCGCCCCTTATCACATGAGTAACCCCCATGTCGTGGTCGTCGACCACCACAGCAAGCATGTAGGTCGGCGTGCCGTCCGAGCGCAGGACGATCATGTCGTCCAGCGTCTCGTTGCGGATCACGACGCGCCCCTGCACGGCGTCGTCGATCACCGTCTCGCCGGTCTGGGGCGCGCGCATGCGGATCGCGAACGGCGCGTCGGGATGCGTCGCGGGCTCGGCGTCGCGCCACGGGCTGCGGAAGACGGGATAGCGGCCCGCAGCCTCCTCGGCGGCGCGGAAGGCTGCGATTTCCTCTTGGGTCGAAAAACACTTGTAGGCCGTTCCTCGTGCGACCATCGCGAGTGCCACCTCGGCATGACGGTCGCGCCGCTCGAACTGACTCACGACCTCGCCGTCCCAGTCGAGGCCAAGCCAGGTCAGGCCACGCAAGATCGCCGCCGTCGCCTCGGGCGTGGACCGTTCGCGGTCGGTATCCTCGATCCGCAGCAGGAACCGCCCGCCGCGCCCCCGCGCGTAAAGCCAGTTGAACAGCGCCGTGCGCCCGCCGCCGATGTGCAGATACCCCGTCGGCGAGGGCGCGAAGCGCGTGACGACCGGCCGGGCGGGGGGACGGGCGGACTGGGGATCGGCCATGCGGGGTTAACCTTTCGGAAACCATGTCGGGGGTAAGGTCGGCCCGTGTCCGGGCATCCGGTGTCTAGGCATTTGGGGGAGGGGAGACAAGATGCGCCTGATCCTCGCCCCGCTCCTCGCGTTGCAAGCCGCGCGGGGCACGCTCTTCGGCTGGGTTCCGGTGCTGATCGCCTGCGGCATCGGCCTGTGGTTCGGCCTCGCGCACGAGCCCGGGCTGCCCGTCTATGCCGCTCTGGCTGCTGGGCTTGCCGCACTCTCTCTCGTCTGGCTGCGCGGACCGGAGTTGGTACAGCCAGTGGCCTTGGGCCTCGCCTGCGTCCTGGCGGGCCTGCTTCTGTCGGGTCTGCGCGCGCATCTGGTCGAGGCGCCGGTCCTCGGGTTCCGCTACTATGGCCCGGTCGAGGGGCGCGTGGTCTGGACCGATCGCTCGCAGTCCGACCATGTCCGCGTCACGCTGGACCGCGTCGTGCTGGAACGCACCTCGGCCGCCCGCACGCCTGAAACAGTGCGGATCTCAATCCACGGCGACGATCCGCTGCCCGCGCCCGGCTCAACCATCATCCTGACGGCGCATCTGACGGCCCCGCCCGGCCCGTCCGAGCCGGGCGGCTTCGACTTTCGCCGGATGGCCTTCTTCGACCGGCTGGGCGCGGTCGGCTACACGCGCACGCCCGTGCTGACGCTGGCCCCGCCGCAGGCGGACGAGCGGCGGATCGACCGCCTGCGCGCCCAACTGTCGGCCGCGATCATGGCCCGCGTGCCCGGTCAGGCGGGGGCCTTCGCCTCGGGGGCGGTGACGGGCGACCGCTCGGGCATCACGCAGGCCACGGTCGAGGATCTGCGAGATTCGAACCTGTCGCATCTGCTTGCCATCTCGGGAATGAACATGGCCTTTCTCGTGGGCTTCGTCTTCGGCCTCGTGCGCTATGGGCTGGCGCTGGTGCCGCCCGTCGTGCTGCGGGTCAACGGCAAGAAGATCGCGGCCCTCGCGGGGCTCGGCGTCGCGGCCTTCTACCTCGCGCTCTCGGGGGCCAATGTCGCGACCGAGCGCGCCTTCGTCATGATCTCGGTCATGCTGATCGCGGTGCTGGCCGACCGTCGCGCGCTGTCGCTGCGGACCGTGGCGATTGCCGCGACGATCCTGTTGGTGCTGCGGCCCGAAAGCCTGCTGGCCCCCGGCTTCCAGATGTCCTTCGCGGCCACCGTCGTGCTGGTCGTGGGCTTCGCAGCCCTCGACCGCCAGATCCTGCGCGAGCGGGTGCCGCGCTGGGCGATGCCACTTTTCACGCTGGTGCTGTCGTCGGTGCTTGCCGGTCTTGCGACGGCCCCCCTCGCGGCGGCCCATTTCAACCGCTTCACCGATTACGGCCTGCTCGCGAACCTGCTGACGGTGCCGATGATGGGCCTTCTCATCATGCCGGGGTCTGTCATCTCCGTGCTTCTCTGGCCCGTCGGGCTCTCGGGGGTGGGGCTCTGGATGATGGAGATGGGATCGCGCTGGATCCTCTTCATCGCCGCCTGGATCGCGGGGTGGGAGGGGTCGGTCACCGGCATCGCCATGCCCGGCCAGGCTGTGCTGCCGCTGATGGCGCTGGGCGTGCTCTGGGCGATCCTGTGGTCAGGACGGGCGCGCTGGGTCGGCGTCCTGCCGGTGATCGTCGCCCTTGGCCTCTGGGGTGCCGGCACACGCCCGGCGGTGCTGGTCAGCGCGGATGGCGGGCTTGTCGGGCTTCTGGCCGAGGGCGGTCGCGTCCTTTCGGCGCCGAAGGGCGCGGGCTTCGCCGCGTCGAGTTGGCTCGAGAACGACGGCGACCTCGTCGCGCAAGAGGACGCCGCCGCCCGGCCCGGCTTCGACGGGCCCGCGACCGCACGCAGCTTTCGCCTTGGTGAGTGGCAGGTCGTACAGCTCAAGGGCAAGGGTGCGGCTGACCGCCTTGGCGCTGCCTGCGCCGCCGCCGACCTCGTGATCGTCGCCGCCGAGGCAGAGACTCCGCCGCCCGGATGCAGCGTGATCGACCGAACCCTGCTCGGGCGGACCGGCACCCTCATCCTCACGCCGATGGCCGACGGTCGCCTTCGCGTCGATCCGACCGAGACGGCCTCGCGCCTCTGGACCGAGCGGGGGGCGGAGCCGGTCATGCCATGGCTGATCGAGAAACCCGCCCTTGCTCTGGCCGGAGAGCCTGGCGCGCAGACCGATCCGTGAGAGGGCTCAATAGCTGCGGATCAGCCCGACCAGCTTGCCCTGCACCTTGACCTGATGGTCCGGGTAGACGCGCGTTTCGTAGGCCGGGTTCGCCGCCTCGAGCGCAATCATCGCGCCGCGCCTGCGGAAGCGCTTCAGCGTCGCCTCCTGGTCCTCGACCAGCGCCACCACGATGTCGCCGTTCTCGGCCGTGACCTGCTGGCGGATGACCACGATGTCGCCGTCGTTGATGCCCGCCTCGATCATCGAGTCGCCCTTGACCTCGAGCGCATAGTGCTCGCCCCGCCCCGACAGCATCGAGCCGGGCACAGCCACATGGTGCGAAACCTGGCTGATCGCCTCGATCGGAACACCCGCCGCAATCCGGCCCATGACCGGAATCTCCATCGCGTGAACCGCCTCGACCGGCAGTGCGCCGCGCGGCGGGGCGGGCGCACGGCCCCCCTCGACCAGCCTCGGTGAGAAGCCGGGACGCTCCATCGCCTCGGGCAGCTTGACGATCTCGATCGCCCTTGCCCGGTGCGCGAGCCGGCGGATGAAGCCCCGTTCCTCGAGCGCCGTGATCAGGCGGTGGATGCCGGACTTCGACTTCAGGTCCAGCGCCTCCTTCATCTCGTCGAACGAGGGCGGCACGCCGTCAATTTCCACCCGCTTGCGGACGAAATCGAGCAGTTCCAGTTGCTTGCGGGTGAGCATCCACAGGGCCTTCGGTTTGGGGAGCCGACAAGTTCACCCCATGTTCTGCCCACGTTCTTGCTTTGTGTCAAGCCCGACGCGCTCAGATCGGTAGATACTCGACCTCTTCCAGCGCGCTGCGTTGCGGATCGGCCACGGGGCGGATCAGAAGCGCATCTGCCTCGGCGAGGATGCACAGGAGCGCGCTGTCCTGACGGGCGAAGGGCGCGATTAGGCCGGTCGCGGGGTCGAGCCGCGCCCGCATGTAATGCGCGCGGGGGCCGTTGGCGGTCAGCGCCTCGGCCAGTCGCGCCCGGCGCGGGAAAGGCCCCGCTTGAAGCCCCTGCATCGCGCGCAGCAAGGGCAGCAGGAAGAGATGTCCGCAGACGATCGCCGACACCGGATTGCCCGGCAGTCCCAGCATCGCGGCCCCCAGGAGACGCCCGGCCATCAGCGGCTTTCCGGGTCGCATCGCGATCCGGTAAAAGCTCGTCTCCATCCCGAGGCTGCCCGCCACCTTCGCCACAAGGTCATGCTCGCCGACCGACGCGCCCCCGATGGTGACGATCACGTCGGCCCCTTCGGCGAGGCGCATCACATGCGAAAGCCCCGCTTCGGTGTCGCGCGCGATGGGCAGCACGCGCACCTGCGCGCCCTCGCCCTCGGCCAGTGCCTTGAGCGCGAAGAGGTTCGAGGCGACGATCTGATCCTCGGACGGGCGCTCGCCCGGCATGACAAGCTCGTCGCCCGTGGCGATCAGGGCAACGACGGGGCGACGCGCGACGCGCACCTCGGCCACGTTCATCGCGGCCAGAAGGGCGAGGTCATTCGCCCGCAGCCGACGCGGCCCAAGGCTGTCGCCCGCGCGAAAGTCCTGGCCCGCCGGGCGGATATGCGTGCCCTGGTCGAGGCCTTCGCGGAGCACGATGCGCGTGCCGTCGACCGTCACGTCTTCCTGAATGACGATGCGGGTCGCCCCCTCGGGCACCGGCGCGCCGGTAAAGATCCGCACTGCCTGACCCGGCCCGACCGCGCCCGCAAAGCGCCTGCCCGCCGCCGCCGTCCCGATGACCTCGAACGCGGCCCCCGGATGCACCGTGCCCGCCACCGCATAGCCGTCCATCGCCGAGGCGGGGAAGGGCGGCTGGTCGCGCCGCGCAACCGCCGCCTCGATCATCGAGCGGCCCGCCGCCAGTGCCAACGGCACCGTCTCGGCAGGCAGACGCGGCCCGAGGGCCAGCACCCGCCCAAGCGCCTCGGCAACCGAGATCACCTCGCAGCCTCGAAGCGGCCCGACGCTCCGCCGTCTTTCAGCGTCAGGCGGATGCCCCCGATCTCCATTCCCCGGTCGACAGCCTTGACCATGTCGTAGATCGTCAGCGCCGCAACGGACACCGCCGCCAGCGCCTCCATCTCGACGCCGGTCTGGCCGCTGGTGCCGACTGTGGACTCGATCCGTATGCCCGGCAGGGCAGGATCGGCCTGAAGGTCCAGCGTCACCTTCGTCAGCGCAAGAGGGTGACAGAGAGGGATCAGGTCGGCGGTCTTCTTGGCCGCCATGATCCCCGCAAGGCGTGCGACGCCCAGGACATCGCCCTTCTTCGCGCGCCCCTCGACGATCAGCGCCAGTGTCTCGGCGGCCATGACGACACGGCCCTCGGCGACGGCAATCCGGTCGGTCACCGGCTTGGCCGAGACGTCGACCATCTGCGCCCGGCCCTCGGCGTCGAAATGCGTAAGGCCCTTTGGCATCAGGCCCCGCCCGAGGCTGTGCGCGGCGAGGCGAGGATCGCGCGGGTCGCGGCCTCGACATCGGCCTGCCGCATCAGGCTTTCGCCGATCAGGAAGGCATTGACGCCGCAATGCGCGAGCCGCGCCAGGTCGGCAGGCGTGTGAAGCCCGCTCTCGCTGACCACCAGCCGATCCTGCGGAATGCGCGGCGCCAGCCGTTCCGTCGTTTCCAGCGAGGTTTCAAAAGTGTGGAGGTCGCGGTTGTTGATGCCGATCATCCGCGAACGGAGCTTCAGGGCGCGATGCAGTTCCTCTGTGTCGTGAACCTCGATCAGAACGTCGAGTCCCCAGTCTTGCGCCGCAGCCTCGAGTTCGGCTGCCAGACCGTCGTCAAGCATCGCCATGATCAGCAGGATGCAATCGCCACCCCAGGCGCGGGCTTCCGCCACCTGATAGGGGTCCAGCATGAAATCCTTGCGCAGACACGGCAGCAGACAGGCCTCGCGCGCCGCCATGAGGTATTGCGGCGCGCCCTGAAATGACGGCCGATCGGTCAGCACCGAAAGGCAGGCAGCGCCACCTTGCTCATAGGCGGCTGCCAGAGACGGCGGATCGAAGTCGGCTCGGATCAAGCCCTTGGACGGGCTCGCCTTCTTGATCTCTGCAATCAATCCCCATTGACCTTGCGCGGCCCTGGCATCGAGGGCGGCGGCAAAGCCGCGCACCGGCGGCGCGGCCTTGGCGCGGGCCTGCAGTTCGGAATAGGGCAGGG
>JANPJD010000069.1:0-36693 GCA_031425325.1 Rhodobacterales bacterium
TTTCCCGACCTCGGCGAAGCGCCGGATCACCCCGCGCTGCACCCCGACCCGGAGATCGGGTATCCCGAGGGGCAGCGCCTTGCCTTGTCGCTGCGGCAAGAGGGCCACCGGGGGCTGGTCTACCCGTCTGTCCGACGCGCCTGGGGCCGCTGCTTTGTGGCCTTCGATCCCGGCATCGTGCAGAACGTCCGGCCCGGCGCAACGTGGGACCTTGTATGGAACGGGAGCCCCGCCTTTACCCTGAGCGCCGCCTGACCCGTCAGGCCAGCGTGACGATGCGGACGGGCGTGCCCTTGTAGGCGGGGGTCTTGGACAGCCCGTCGTGCTGGTCGAGCGGAACGAGCGGATTTGTCTCGGGGTAGTAGGCCCCGACGCAGCCGCGCGGCAGGTCGTAGGGGGTCACCCTCAGCCCGTCGACCGCACGCAGGATGCCATCGTCGATGGCACATTCCAGCCTCACGGCCTGACCTGCCCGCAGGCCGCGTTCAGCCATCTCCTCGGGGGCGATCATAAGTACGTTGCGCGAGCCTTTCAGGCCCCGCAGTCGATCCGAGAACCCGTAGACGGTCGTGTTGAACTGATCGTTCGAGCGCAGGGTGATGAGGGTCAGCGTGTCTTCGGCCGGAACGGACCGAAGCGCGGACAGCACTTCCGGCTCGGTGAACTCGGCGCGGCCCGACGCGGTTTCCCAGCGCCCCTCGCGCACCGGGTTGCCCTTGTGAAAGCCGCCGGGCGTAAAGAGCCGCTCGTTGAAGCGTGCAAACTTGTCCGGCCATGTCCGCTCGATCAGATCGCGGATCAGCGCGTAGTCTCCCACCCAGTCCGTCCAGCGGACCTGCGGAGTGTCTGGCAACGTGGCCTGCGCGATCCCCGCCACGATGGCCGCCTCGCTTTTCAGATGGGGCGACGCGGGTGTGCGGCGGCCGAGCGAGCCGTGGATCATGCTGAGCGAGTCTTCCACCGACACGGCCTGCGGGCCGGTCTCCTGGACATCCGCTTCGGACCGAACGAGGCACGGCAGAAGCCAGGCCGACCGGCCAGGCAGCAGATGCGTCCGGTTTAGCTTCGTCGCGATCTGGACCGTCAGATCAAGGCCAGACCACGCCGCTTCAACCCGCGCATTGTCCGAGATCGCCGTGGCGAAGTTGCCTCCCAGCCCGACGAACCCGCGCACCGAGCCGTCCAGCACCCCCTCGGCCACCTCGACCGTGGTCATCCCGGTGTCGCGCGGCGGTTCGAACCCGAACATTTCGGCCAGACGGTCCAGCGGGGCAAGCTCGGGCTTCTCGGTGATGCCGACGGTCCGCTGGCCCTGCACGTTCGAATGTCCGCGCACCGGCGAGATACCGGCGCCAAGCCGACCGATGTTACCGCGCACCAGCAGAAGGTTGACCAGCATGGCGATGCTGAGTGAACCGTGGACATGCTGCGTCAGACCCATGCCGTAGACACCGATCACCCGTTTCGACTTTGCGTAAAGATCGCCGACCGCTTCAAGCTGCGCCCGCGGCAGGCCAGAGGTTGCAACGATCTCGTCCCATCCGGTGCCCGCGATCCGCGCCTGCAGGTCGTCGAAACCCGTCGTCTGCGCGGCGATGAAAGCATGATCGACGATGCCGCCCGCCTGCCCGTCAATCTCGAGCACCCTCTTGAGAACGCCGGCGAGGGCCGCGATATCGCCGCCTGCGCGCACCTGAAGGTAGATGTCCGAGATCCCGGTCGGGCTGGTCACGGTCATCTGCCCCGGGCGCTGCGGGTTGGCGAACTCGACCAGACCGCGCTCGCGGATCGGGTTGAATGTGACGATGTGGCACCCCCGCTCTTTGGCGGCCTGCAAGGTGTGCAGGAACCTCGGGCTGTTGGTGCCGGTGTTCTGGCCGAAGAACAGCATAAGGTCGCAGTGGTCGAAATCCTCGAGCGTGCAGGTGCCGACCGACGATCCGATGACCTTCTTCAGCCCGACGCTGGTCGTCTCGTGACACATGTTAGAACTGTCGGGCAGGTTGTTGTGACCGTAGAGGCGCGCGAACAACTGAAAGAGGTAGGAGGTCTCAAGACTGGCGCGCCCCGAGGTGTAGAACACCGTCGACTGCGGTGCGAGCGACCGCAGGCCCGCACCGATGGCGGTGAAGGCCTCGGGCCACGTCGTCTCGACATAGCGATCCTGCGCCGGGGCGTAGCGCATCGGATGCGTAAGCCGCCCCGCCTTTTCAAGGTCATGGCCCGACCAGCCGCGAAGCTCGGCCAGGCGGTGCCGCGCAAAGAAGGAAGGACCGCAGCGGTCGGACGTAAGGTCCCAGATCGTCGCCTTGGCCCCGTTCTCGCAGAACTCGAAGAGATGCGTCTGGGGCGGCTTCGTCCAGGCGCAGGAGGTACACATGTGACCGCCCGGCTTGTTCTGTCGCATCAGGGTCTGGATGACGCCCGGCGTGGGCTTCTGGTCCAGAAAGACCGATGCAATGCCGCGCACCGAGCCCCACCCGCCCGAGGGATGCGTGGAATACGGGGTGTCGGGGTGCTGCCCGGCCGGATCGTCCTGCGTCATCGGATACCTTTCAGCAGACCTCGGGCACCCACCGCGTGCCCGGACATGCTGACGCCAACCTTCAGACAGGACGCGGGTTCCGCCGCTGGCCGTTTGGGCAGAGGTTCTCGCCCGAGATGGCAGGTTGGGCCGTCACGACGGCCCAGGATCAGCCGATAGGTCCGTTGGAGCTGTCGAGACAGACGACGTGGTTGTCCCAGGCAACGTCAGAGCGCGCCGCGATGTGGGCCTCTCCACCCTCGATCAGCAGAAGGCCCCCAAGACCGTCGCTCGCGAGAAAGCCGCGCGGATGCCGGGCGAGGCCGCAGACGTCGCTGCGCGATACGGCCCCGAGGAAGGCCCCGTCGGCCCCGAACCGGTGGATACGCCCGCCGCGCGGCGAAGTGATCGCGACCTCGGCCCCGTCGCCGCTGAAGGCGATGCTGCCCGCATAGCCCTGCATCGCAAGCTCTTCACCCATCGGGGCCGAGGCGAGCACCGGCCCCCCGCCGCGCTGGTGCAGCCCGAGAAGCGGCGGCGCGGTACCTTCGGCCCCTTCCCACTGCATCGCGAACCCGACGAGCCCATCCGCCCGGACAGCCAGATGCCGGATCGAGTTCTGGCGCAGGTCGGGCGCAAGCTCGATCCGCTCGATCAGTGTGCCGTCGGTCGCGATATAGGCAAGGTTGGGCTGCATCGTATCGAGGTTCAGCTTGGTGCGATCGGTCGGGTCGGTCGCGATGCCGCCATTCGCGACGATCAGGGTCTGGCCGTCCGGCATCAGGCGCAGGTCATGGGGACCGATGCCGTGGCTCGGCATCTCACCGATCCGGCTGTAGCCGCCCTCGACGTCCCAGATGCCGATCACGCCATCGCTCGTCCCGCGCGACTGCTCGACGGTAAAGAGCAAGCCGCCGTCGCGCGCAAAGACACCGTGGCCGTTGAACTGCCGATCCTCGGGCGGTGCCAGCGTGCGGATCACCCGGCCCGTGGTACAGTCGATCACGAGGGCGAAGGTGCCGGGCCTTCGCGCAAAGGCGACCGCCTGGGCTAGGAGCGGATGCCCTGCGCCCGCATGGCCGCGCGCGGCAAGGGGCACGCGGAAGGCAGGGGTCCCGCCGGCGGTCAGACCGAACAGGGCAAATCCGCCGTCCGGCTCTTGTGCGGCGGCCAGAAAGGCGGGGTTGCCGGCCGCGGCCCAGCCGCTGCGCGGGACGGCCCCGGTGACGAGGATCGAGGCGATGAAGGCGCGACGCGTGGTCATGGGTCAGTCCCCGTCCTGTGCATTGAACCCGGCCGCGATCCCGAGTGCATCGCCGATCTCGACCTCGATGGCCGAACGCATGGCACGGACGGCCTGCTGCAAGACCTCGACCCGCAATCTCGCCTGGGGGTCTTCGACGTCCTGAAAGGCGGGGTCCGCAATGGCACTCGCGGCTTGGCGGACACGATCGGCGGCCCTGTCGGTCAGGGGCAGATCGCCGTCGGCAAGCGCCTGAGCCAGCGCCTGCGCCGCCCCGACCGACAGAAGCACATTGTGCAGGCTGCGCCCCGAGCGCCACGCTTCGGCCTGCTTCGGCCGCGGGCGCTCGAACGTGCCCATTGGGCGGCCCAGCCGCATTTCGGCGGTAAGTTCGAGCCGCGCGAGAAGCTGCGTGTAAAGCGCCCGGACCGCCTCGTCCGGGGTCAAGTAGGTGGCGTTGCCCTCGGCGCCCGCGCTCGTCAGGATCGGGGCGAAATCGCGCCAGCCCTGGTCTAGCGAGACGGCTTGCCGGTGCAGGTCCGCCGCCACGGTCTGCACGAGAGCGCAGGTGTAATCCTGCGGGCCGTAGCTCGCGAAGGCCGGATCGTGGATCAGCGTCTCCAGCGCGAAGACCCCTCGCGCGGCGATCGACACCTCTGCATAGGCCGAAGGGTCCCGGCCCACGGGATCGCCCGCCTCGATCAGCCTCGCCAGCGCGCGCGGGGTGGCGGCGCGCTCATCGGGCCAGAAGGCTACGGACAGCGCCCCCGTCTCGGAGGGGCCGACGCGCAGGTCGGCCACGGTCATCCAGGCGTCGAATGCCGCCTCGAAGGCGGGCCGGACGTTCGCCGGGCGGCAGTCGGCCTGTGCAGCTTCATCCAGCGTCGAGGCGGCACGCGCAAAGCCTGCAAAGCCCGGCAGGATGTGCGCCGCGACGGCCTCGGCGACATCCGCATGTGCCACCGGGGCCGACAGGGCGAACAGGGTCAGAAGGACAGTGCGTTTCACAGGCTCTCCAGAAAGCGGATCAGGGCGGCGCGGTCCGAAGCGGGCATCGCAACGACGCCGTCGCGTGCGGCCTGCGCTTCGCCGCCATGCCACAGGATCGCCTCGAGCAGGCTGCGCGCCCGGCCGTCATGCAGGAAGGTGCTGTGTCCCGCGACCTGTTCTGTCAGGCCGATCCCCCAAAGCGGTGCGGTGCGCCACTCTGTCCCGGTCGCCCGCGCTTCGGGTCGGCGGTCGGCCAGCCCCTCGCCCATGTCGTGAAGCAGCATGTCGGTGTAAGGCCAGATCAGCTGAAAGCTCTGCTCGGGCTGATCGACAAGACGGTGCGTAACGAACGAGGGCTGATGACAACCGACGCAGCCCGTCGCGTGGAACACCTCCTTGCCCCGCAGCACCTGGCGGTCGGCCTCGTCCCGCCGGGCTGGTACGCCGAGATTGCGGCTGTAGAAGGTGACGAGGTCGAGCCCCTCGGCGTCCACCTCGAACCCGTCCTGCTGGGCGTCCTCGCCGTGGCGGGCGGCACGGCACGCAGGCTGCGCCCCGGTGCAATCGCCCCAGTGGTTGCGAAAAAGCGGCGTCGAGATGCCGATGTCGCCCGCAAATGCAGCCGCCGTCTGCTCTCGGATGGTCGGCGTTCCGGCCTTCAGGCCGAAGCGTCCCAGCATCGGCATGCCGTATTCGACTGACCAGACGATGTTGGGCCGACCGGAAATGCCGTCGCCATCTGCGTCATCCGGATCAGCAAGGTCGAGGATAGAGGCGGCCGGGATGGCCTCGAGCAGACCGAGGCCGATCATCTGGGGGGCGACACGGGGACTGAGGCGCGCATTGGGATGCATCGGCCCGTAGCCGAGATCGGTCGCCCGGTAGGTCGGACGCCTCAGCGAAGCCGTCTCGCCCTCGGACAGCGCGACCGGGACCTCCTCGTAGGTCAGGTCCAGCCGGTACTCCGCCGGATGGCCTGCGGTGCCCAGGGTCTGCAACTGTCCGCCATAGGCCGGGTCCGGCGCGGTCGAAAGGTAGTCGGCGATCTCTGCCTTAGCCGCGCCCCGGTCGGCGGGGATCGACACGCGCAGGATCATCGACACGGGTATCTCGTCA
This sequence comes from Rhodobacterales bacterium, assembly GCA_031425325.1. Taxonomy (GTDB): domain Bacteria; phylum Pseudomonadota; class Alphaproteobacteria; order Rhodobacterales; family Rhodobacteraceae; genus Aliitabrizicola. The sequence continues at coordinate 5,874 of JANPJD010000069.1, forward strand.
GGCCCCTCGGGCGGGCGGCCGCGGCCGTCCTTGATGTGACAGCTCTGGCAGGCCCGCGCGTTGTAAAGCGGCCCCAGGCCATCCGAGGCGAGGGTCGACGAGGGGGCCGACACCCAGAGCTTGCGAAACAGCCCGTTGCCGACCTTGAAGTCGAGCTCGCGCCCGAAGCCGATATTGCCGGAAGGGTCAGAGAAGGCATCCGCCGTCGTCCGCGCCCGCACGGTGGCTGCCCCCGCGGGACGCCCCTCGAACGGCTGCGGGGCGGTGAAATCCGTCGTCAGCGCCGTCACTGCGGCGACGCGCGCCGCCTCCTCCGCCGTGCGCGGAACGACGTTCAGGTGCGGATCACCAAGCAGGTATGGCTCTTCTCGGCCTTGAGCCAGGGCGATGCCGCCGACCAACCCCAGGGCGGTTAGCGTCACGGCCGGTCTGATCCATCCTGCGGGCATTCGTGCCTCGCCGCCCGCCCTACTGGAAGACCGCCGACGGGTTGTCGAGGCTGTCGGACCCTTCGAACGCGATCGAGTCGAGGTCCAGCGTCGTCACGATCCGCTCGATGGTCCGGGTCTGTTCGACGAGACCGTCCACCCCCGCCATGATTAGCGCCTCGCCCTGTGCATTGCCCTGTTCCAGCATCATGTCATAGGCAAAGCCGCCCTCCGCCGCCGCCTTGATCGCGCCGAGCGCCGCGATCGTGGTGTCGAGGCGGGCGCGCATCTCGGCGTCGAGATCGGGGCTCGTCGCAGCCACGAGGTCGGCCAGCGACGGCCCTTCGATCACCGATCCGTCAGTCCGGACATAGCGGCCAAGATAGGCGTTCTGCACACCGAGACCGTCGTAGTAGTGGCTGTTGTGGGTGTTGTCCGAAAAGCAGTCGTGCTCTTCCTCGGGGTCGTTCAGCATCAGGCCAAGCCGCATCCGCTCTCCGGCCTGCTCGCCGTAGGACAGGCTGCCCATGCCGGTCAGCATGGCGACAAGACCGTCGCGTCCGTCGGCCGTGACGGCCTCGCGCGCTGCCCCGCCCTCGGCCCATTGCTCGGCCATGAACGCGAGGTCGCTTACCAGAAGCTCGGTCGCGGCCGCCAGATAGTCGGCGCGCCGGTCGCAGTTGCCGCCGGTGCAGGCATCGCCCTCCACATAGTCGGTGTATGGCCGCTCGCCCGCGCCCGGCCCCGTGCCGTTCAGGTCCTGGCCCCACAGCAGGAACTCGATCGCATGATAGCCCCGCGCGACGTTGCTCTCGATCCCGCCCGCCTCGTTCAGAGTCTCGGCGATCAGCGCGACGGTGATCTGGCTCGCATCGACCGCCGTGCCTGCGATGGTGATCGACGGGTTCGCGATCACGTTCAGGGTGGCGAGGTCGTTCGCGTCGGTCGGCCCGCCATACGAGGCGTCGACATAGTCGATCAGCCCCTCGTCCAGCGGCCAGGCATTCACCTTTCCTTCCCAGTCGTCGACGATGGGGTTGCCGAAGCGGTAGACCTCGGTCTGCTGATAGGGCACGCGCGCCGCGAGCCAGGCCGCGCGGGCGGCGCCCAGCGCCGCCTCTGACGGAGCGGCGATCAGTGCCGCAACCGCAACCTGCAAGGCCTGCGCCGTGGCGAGGCTGTCGGCATACTTGGCCGCCGCGATATCGGAATAGGTGACGAGAACCTCGGCCGGATCGACCTCGGCGATGGCCGCCGTTGACAACGACAGGCCGAGCGCCAGCGCGCTTGCGCCAGAGGCGAGTTTCCTCAGGGGACGACGTCCGGCGATCACCTTCGGAAGCAGGCCGACCCGGGACGAAGCCGCCCCGACACGATCCACAGGCATGGGGTTTGTCCGTCCAGTCATCCGCTTGTCCTCGCCAGGCTGTTGTGCCGTGCCTGGCTCGCCCGAGGACGAGTTGGGTATGACTTCGCCGCAATGACTGAGTGAATCGGTCGGGATTGTCAACCCGACTCGCTAACGGGTGAAACAGCCCTTTGCGGATCGTAGCGCCAGAAGCGTGGCAGCGGGCAGAAAATCGTCAATGGATATGGTGGAGCCGAGGAGGATCGAACTCCTGACCTCGTCATTGCGAACGACGCGCTCTCCCAACTGAGCTACGACCCCACTGCGGCGCTATGTGGCCGAGGGTCCCGGCCTTGTCAAGGGCAGCGCCGTCCCAGGCGCGGGCCGGGGCCCTGCCCCGGACCCCGGGGTATTCGGGCCGAAAAGAAGCCCGCGGTCACTCGGCGGCTTCGGCATAGCTCTCGACCGGCGGACAGGTACAGACGAGGTTCCGGTCGCCGAACACGTTGTCGACCCGGCCGACAGGGGGCCAGTACTTGTCAACGCGGAAGCTGCCAGGCGGAAAGCAGCCTTGCTCGCGGCTGTACGGGCGGTCCCAGTCCGCGACAAGGTCGTTGACCGTGTGGGGGGCGTGCTTCAGCGGGTTGTTGGCCGCGTCGATCTCGCCCGTCTCGATGGCGCGTATTTCTTCGCGGATCGAAAGGAGTGCGGTGACGAAGCGGTCGATCTCGGCCTTGGTCTCGGACTCGGTCGGTTCCACCATCAGCGTGCCGGCCACGGGCCAGCTCATCGTCGGGGCGTGAAAGCCGTTGTCGATCAGCCGCTTGGCAATGTCGTCCACGGTCACGCCGTGCGCTGCGAAGGGCCGCGTGTCGAGGATGCACTCATGCGCGACGCGCCCCCGGTTGCCCATGAAGAGCACCTCGTAGGCGCCGCGCAGGCGGGCAGCGATGTAGTTCGCGTTCAGGATCGCCACCTTTGTCGCCTGCGTCAGGCCGGGGCCGCCCATCATCAGGCAATAGGCCCAAGAGATGAGCAGGATCGAGGCCGAGCCATAGGGTGCCGCCGAAACCGGGCCCTCGGTCAGCCCGTCATGCCCGTCGGGGTGGCCCGGCAGATAGGGGGCGAGATGGGCCTTGACGCCGATCGGCCCCATGCCGGGACCGCCGCCACCATGCGGGATGGCGAAGGTCTTGTGCAGGTTGAGGTGGCTTACATCGCCGCCGATCGCGCCGGGCTGCACAAGCCCGACCATCGCGTTCATGTTGGCCCCGTCAATATAGACCTGCCCGCCATGCTGATGCGTGATCGCGCAGACCTCGCGCACGGTTTCCTCGAAGACCCCGTGTGTGGAGGGATAGGTGATCATCGAGGCGGCAAGGTTCACACCCGCAGCCTCGGCCTTGGCTCGGAAGTCGTCGAGGTCCACATCGCCGTTCGGGGCGGATTTCACGACGACCACCTTCATGCCGGCCATCTGGGCGCTGGCGGGGTTGGTGCCATGCGCCGAGACGGGGATAAGGCAGATGTCGCGGTGCGCCTCGCCCCGCGCCCGGTGCCAGGCCTGGATCGTGAGGAGGCCCGCATATTCGCCCTGCGCGCCCGAGTTGGGCTGCATCGACATCGCGTCATAGCCGGTGATGACGCAGAGCTTCTCGGCGAGGTCCGCGATCGCCTCGTGATAGCCCTGCGCCTGATCGCGCGGCGCGAAGGGGTGCAGCGCGCCGAACTCGGGCCAGGTCAGGGGCATCATCTCGGCCGCGGCGTTCAGCTTCATCGTGCAGGACCCAAGCGGGATCATCGCGCGGTCGAGGGCGAGATCCCGGTCCGAAAGGCGGCGCATGTAGCGCATCATCTCGGATTCGGCGCGGTTCATGTGAAAGACGGGGTGGGTCAGGTACTCGGTCTGGCGCAGCATCGCCTCGGGGAAGCCAAGGGTCGCGCGGTGCGGCGGGACGCCCTCGATCCCGAAGGCCGCAAGGATGCGGACAAGCACCCGTTCGTCGGTCGTCTCGTCCAGACTGATGCCCACACGGTCGGTGCCGATCCGACGGAAGTTCAGCCCCTCATGCCGGGCGGCGGCAAGGATGCCTGCCTGCCCTACGCCGACCTCGACCGTGATCGTGTCGAAGAATGCCTTGGGCGAGACCTTGGCCCCCGCCGCCTTCAAGGCGCGGGCGAGGCGGTTGGTCAGGAAGTGAACCCGCTCGGCAATGGCCCGCAGGCCCTTCGGCCCGTGGAAGACCGCGTAGAAGCCGGCCATCACGGCAAGAAGCGCCTGCGCCGTGCAGACGTTCGACGTGGCCTTCTCGCGCCGGATATGCTGCTCGCGGGTCTGGAGCGACAGCCGGTAGGCACGGCCCCCCCGCGCATCGACAGAAACGCCGACGATCCTGCCCGGCATCGCGCGCTTGAGGTCATCGCGGCAGGACATGAAGGCCGCATGCGGCCCGCCATAGCCCATCGGCACACCAAAGCGCTGGCTGGAACCTATCGCGATGTCGGCCCCCATCGCGCCCGGCTCTTTCAGCAGGCAAAGCGCAAGCAGGTCAGTCGCGACGATCCCGATCGCGCCTGCGCCATGCAGGGCTGCGATCTGCGGGGCGAAGTCCTGCACATGGCCGAAAGTGCCCGGATACTGGAAGATCGCGCCGAACACGGTCGCCGCGTCCATAGTCTGCGGGTCGCCGACCACCACCTCGATCCCAAGCGGCCTTGCGCGCGTCTCGATCACCGCAATGGTCTGCGGATGACAACCGCGGTCGACGAAAAAGGCGCGCGCCTTCGACTTCGCCGTCCGCTCGGCCATCGTCATCGCCTCGGCCGCCGCCGTCGCCTCGTCAAGCAGCGAGGCATTGGCGACCGGCAGGCCGGTCAGGTCCGCCACCATCGTCTGGAAGTTCAAGAGCGCCTCTAGGCGGCCCTGCGCTATCTCGGGCTGGTAGGGGGTGTAGGCGGTGTACCAAGCGGGGTTTTCCAGGATGTTGCGCTGGATCGCGGGCGGGGTGACGGTGCCGTAGTAGCCCTGCCCGATCAGGCTCGTCATCACCCGGTTGCGCGCAGCCACCTCGCGCATCCGCGCCAGCAGTTCATGCTCGGCCAATGGCGCCCAGGGCAGCGCCTCGGCCTGACGGATCGAGGCCGGCACGGTTTCTGCGATCAGCGCATCGAGCGAGATCGCCCCCACGACGCGCAGCATCTCGGCCATCTCCTCGGGCGACGGGCCGATGTGGCGGCGGTTGGCGAAATCGTAGGGGTCATAGGCGGTGGGGGTGAAGGTCATTTGTCTCGAATTCCTCTGCCAACACGACGTGTCACTCTGCAGCGATTGCCTCGATCTCCAGCAACCAGCCCTCGTGAACGATACCCGCGACGATCGTCGTCCACGCCGCCAGCCGACCGCCAAGAACCTCGTCGGAAATTGAGTTTACCGCCGGTCTGAACCTGCGATCCGAAAGGAACACGGTTACCTTGACGATATTGTCGACAGACATGCCCGCAGAGGCCAGATGCGACAAGACATTGGCCCAAACCTGAACGGTCTGCGCCTCGATGCCCTCCGGTACTGTCCCGTCCGGGGCGACCGGCACTTGGCAGCTGACGAAGACCAGCCGTCCTGCACCCACCAGCTCGACCGCATGGGCATATCCGACGGCAGGAGCTGCTCCGGCTGTGCTGACAACTCGTCGTTCCAAGGTCACACCAATGCTCGTTGTACGGTCGCCATCAGGCGATGTGGTCCGCGTACTCGTCCTCGTCCATGAACTCGTCGAGCACGGACAGATCGTCGAGTTTCATCTTGAAGAACCAGGCGGCCCCTAGCGGGTCCTCGTTCACGAGGCCGGGCTTGTCGGCCAGCGCGTCGTTGACCTCGACTATCTCGCCATCGACCGGGGCCAGGATGTCCGAAGCGGCCTTGACGCTTTCGATCACCACCACCTCGTCGCCGCGAGCGACCATCGCCTCGACTTCGGGCAGTTCGACAAACACCACGTCGCCCAGCTGCGTCGCTGCATGTTCGGTGATGCCCACGACGACAAGGTCGCCCTCGACCCGCAGCCATTCGTGATCTTCGGTATATTTCATCGCAAAGCCTCAGCGTTTGTAGGTGGACGGGCGGAAGGGAAGATCGCAGACGGTGACCGGCAGGCGCTTGCCGCGCACCTCACCTGTAAGCCTTGTGCCGGGGCGGGCCAGCGCCGCCGCGACGTAGCCCATCGCGATAGGTGCGTCGAGCGAGGGGGCGAAGCCGCCGGATGTGACCGTGCCGGCGTGGGTGTCGCTATCAAACAGCGCGGTACCCTCGCGCATCGGGGCGCGTCCCTCGGGGCGCAGCCCGACGCGCAGGCGGGGCGGCCCCTCGGCCAGCTCGCGCAGGATGCACGCAGCCCCCGGAAAGCCGCCCTCGCGCGATCCGCCCTGACGACGCGCCTTAGGGATCGCCCAGCCGAGGCCCGCCTCGACCGGGCTCGTGGTGGTGTCGATGTCGTGCCCGTAAAGGCAGAGCCCCGCCTCGAGCCGCAGCGAATCGCGCGCGCCAAGGCCGACCGGCGCCACGCCCGGCTGCGCCAGCAGCGCCTCGGCGAAGGCCCCGGCCCCCGAGGCGGGCAGCGACACCTCGAACCCGTCCTCGCCCGTGTAGCCCGAGCGCGACACCCAGGTTTCGCCAAAGGCCCGGAAGTCCATGAAGCGCATCCCGGTCGCACCGGGCAGGATCGCGCCCAGTGCCGCCTCGGCCCCCGGGCCCTGCACCGCCAGCAGCGCGCGGTCCGCCAGCGGCAGCACCTCGGCCGCGGCGCCCAGGCCCGCGGTCAGATGCGCGACGTCGTGGGCCTTGCGCGCGGCATTGACCACGACGAACAGATGATCTCCGCGGTTCGCGAACATCAGGTCGTCCAGGATGCCGCCCCCCGCATCGGTGAACAGCCCATAGCGCTGGCGGCCCTCGGCCACCCCCAGCACATCGACGGGCATCATCGCCTCAAAGGCAAGCGCCAGCGCCTCCATCGTCGACTTCGGGCGCAGGATGACCTGGCCCATGTGGCTGACGTCGAACAGCCCGGCGGCGCGGCGGGTGTGCAGATGCTCCTGCATCACCCCAGCCGAATACTGCACGGGCATCTCGTAGCCCGCGAAAGGAACCATGCGCGCACCCAGCCGCACGTGCAGGTCATGCAGGCCAAGCCGGTTCAGCGAAGACGTCTCAAGGTCGGCCAACTGCCACTCCCCTTTCGGCCGGACATGCGCCGACATCAGGCGGGCAAGCCGATCCTGCCCGTCGATGCCCCCTCTGTCCCTTGCGCCTGAGAGTGTTATCCCGTCGGCGCCCCGCCCGAAGTCGCGGGGTCTCTCCAGAGTTCCGATGCCAGGACGGTCCCTTGCGCCTGAGAGTTTGCCGGGGCGGCTTCTCCTTCGGCACCGGGGCAAGCGAGCGCCCCGGATTCTCCCGAACCTGACCCTGTTTGGGTAGACCGCCCGGCCCTGCGCTGGCAAGGGCGAAAGCGCAGGGCGACGTTTGCTGACCGTTTTGCGACGCGGGACGCACCCATCGCCACCCCCGATTTTCTGTCCACAAGTATCCTCGGGGGTGGGGTCCGGGGAGGGGGCAGACAGCCCCCTCACGGGCGCTCTCAGCAAGCGGTGCGGTCAGCCCTTCGCGCGGGCCTTCTGGAGAAGCGGCATCAACCCGGCCATTTCGGGTCCGGTGTCGCGCCCCGTCAGGGCGCGGCGCAGCGGACGAAAAAGCCCCTTGCCCGCCCGACCGGTCGCGGCCTTGACGGCAGCGGTCCACTCGCCCCAGGTCGCCTCGTCCCAGATGCCCTCCGGCAGCATTTCCATCGCCGTCTCGACGAACTGGACATCCTCGGGGTCGACCGCGCCGCCGTCCTGCAAACTCACCCACCATTCGGCAAGGTCTGCCAGCACGGTGATGTTCTCGCGCACCGCATACCAGAAGGTCTCGGCAACATGGCCGGGCACACCGGCGGCACGGACCTGCGCCTCGACATGGGCAAAGGGCAGCGACCCGAGGTGACGCGCGGTCAGCGGAAAAAGGTCGGCCGCATCGAACTTGGTCGGGGCCGAGCCGAACGCGCCAAGATCGAAGCCATCGATCAGGTCCTGGTGCGAGGCCGCCAACTCTACCGGTTTCGACGAACCGAGCCGCGCCATCAGCGACAGAAGCGCCATCGGCTCGATCCCTTGCGCGCGCAGGTCGCGCAGCGACAGCGTGCCAAGGCGCTTGGACAGCTCTTCGCCCTTGGGGCCCGTCAGCAGGGAATGGTGCGCGAAGGCAGGCGGCGTGCCGCCCAGCGCCTCGATGATCTGGATCTGCGTCGCGGTATTCGTCACATGGTCCGCACCCCGCACGATGTGGGTGACCGCCATGTCCACGTCGTCCACCGACGAGGCAAAGGTATAAAGCACCTGCCCGTCCGCCCGGATCAGCACCGGGTCCGACACCGACGCCGCATCGATCGAGATCGGGCCGAGGATGCCGTCGGTCCATTCGATCCGCGACTGGTCAAGCTGGAAGCGCCAGTAGCCCTGCCGATCCTGCCGCAGCTTCGCTTTCTCGTCATCGGTCAGCCGCAGGGCAGCCCGGTCATAGACCGGCGGGCGTCCCATGTTCAGCTGCTTCTTGCGCTTGAGGTCAAGCTCGACCGGGCTTTCGAAGCATTCGTAGAACCGCCCCGCTGCGCGCAGCTGATCGGCGGCTTCGGCGTAGCGGTCCATCCGCAGCGACTGCTTCTCGACCCGGTCCCATGTGAGGCCGAGCCATTCGAGGTCCTGCATGATCCCGTCGGCATATTCCTGCTTCGAGCGCTCGCGGTCGGTGTCGTCGAGGCGGAGGATGAACGTGCCACCGGCCTTGCGCGCGATCAGCCAGTTCATCAGCGCGGTGCGAAGGTTGCCGACATGAATCCAGCCGGTCGGCGACGGGGCAAAACGGGTGATGGTGGTCATGGCGCGGCTCTCCTGATCGGCCCCGCTCTTTCACAGGGGGTCGGTTTTGTCCATATCGGGGGCAACCCGCATGCCGAACGAGGACCTGATGACCGATGCCGACACCGCCGACTGGTCCCCGCTGCTTGCGCCCGCGCTCGAGGATATCGAGCGTCTGGCGGAAAAGGCCGTGGCGTCCCTGCCCGAGGTCTACCGCGCCGCAGCCGCAGCGGTGACGGTCCGGGTCGTCGATTTCGCGCCCGATACGCTTCTGGACGAGATGGACCTGACCGACCCGTTCGAGCTGTCGGGTCTCTACGAGGGCACGCCCCTGACCGAGAAGTCGGTCATGGATCAGCCCCTCGGCCCCGACCTGATCTGGCTGTTTCGCCGTCCCATCCTCGATGAATGGACCGAGCGGGGCGATGTCACCCTGGGCGAGCTGGTCACGCATGTCATGGTGCACGAACTCGCGCATCACTTCGGCTGGTCCGACGATCAGATCGCGCAGATCGACCGCTGGTGGGAATGATACCCGCAGCAGTACGGCACAACCCCGGTGCGCCCGCGCACACAGCCTGACGAAAAGTTCACCCGACTGCGGCGGGTGGCGGGCTACCATCGCAACCTCTTCAGCACGGAGGTTTCCATGACATATCCACGCCTTTCCCGGCGACAAGCCCTGTTTGCCGGGGCGTCCCTTCCCCTCGCTGCCAGCCTGTCCCCGCTGGCAGCGCAGGCCGCAGCCGGGATGCAGGGGGTCGCGCCCACGCCGTTCAGCCGCTTTCGGGTCGGTGCCTTCGAGGTGACCACGCTTCTTGCGGGAACGCGCACCGTGCCCGAGCCGCAGACGATCTTCGGCATGAACGTCTCGCCGGAAGAGTTCGCGGCCGCGTCCGAGGCGGCCTTCCTTCCCGTAGATCGCGCGCAATTCTTCTTCGCGCCGGTCGTGGTAAACACGGGCTCCGAGCTTGTGCTGTTCGACACGGGGCTTGACGCCGCTGCGACCACGGCGGCCCTCGGTGCAGCCGGCTACGCCCCGGATCAGGTCGATCTGGTGGTGCTGACGCACATGCATGGCGACCATATCGGCGGCCTGATGATGGATGGGACGACCACCTATCCAAACGCGCGCTACGTCACCGGGGCGATCGAGCACAACCACTGGATGGCCGCGGGCGACGAAGGCTTCGACGCGAATGTCCGTCCGCTGAACGACCGCATGACCTTTCTCGATGACGGCGGCAGTGCTGCGCCCGGCATCACCGCGATGCTCGCGGCGGGTCACACGCCGGGCCACATGGTGCATCTGGTCGAAAGCGAAGGGCAGCGTCTTGCCATCGTCGCGGATACGGCGAACCACTATGTCTGGTCGCTGGCCCATCCCGACTGGGAGGTGCGCTTCGACGCCGACAAGGCCGCCGCCGCCGCGACCCGCCGGTCGGTGTTCGGCATGATCGCAGCCGAACGGATACCTTTCGTCGGCTACCACATGCCCTTCCCCTCGCTCGGCTATGTCGAGACGGCGGGGGACGGCTTCCGCTACGTCCCGGCCAGCTATCAGCTGATCATGGAAGGCTGAGTGCAACGGGGTGGGCGACCGCAGGGGTCGCCCGCCTTGGCCTCAGGCCGCGATTTTCGCGGCCATCTCGACAAGCCGACGCGTCTGGTGCCCGATCGAGGCGCGGACGGCCTCGTCGAACTCTTTGCCCTGCGTGTGGCTGTAGCCATAGGGGTTGCCACCTGCCCCAAAGATCGCGGCATCGGTGTAGCCCGGTGCCACGATGACCGAACCCCAGTGCATGAACGTGGTGTAGAGGCTCAGCAAGGTCGTCTCCTGCCCGCCATGCACTTGCTGGGCGCTGGTCATGGCCGACACGGCCTTGTTCGCCAGCGCGCCCGAGAACCACAGGCCGCCCAGCGTGTCGATGAAGGCTCGCACCTGGCTTGCAGCACCACCGAAACGGGTCGGTGTCGAGAAAAGGTAGGCGTTCGCCCATTCCATGTCGGCCGGGGTCGCGACCGGCAGCGGGGCGGCACGTTCGACCTGCGCCTTCCAGCCGTCCTGGCTTGCGACGACCTGCTCCGGCGCCGTCTCGGCAATCCGCAGCAGGCGGACCTCGGCCCCGGCAGCACGGGCGGCCTCGGCAGCGATCTCGGCCATCGTCTGGTTGGTGCCATAGGTGGAATAGAAGAGGATCGCGAGTTTTACGGTCATGGGGTGCCTCGTGCGGTTGATCTGAACCGAGGATAGGCCAGCCAACGCGCATCGACTATCCGCCGCAGGCGCAGACAGACTGTGCGCTTGTGCAAAAGGCGCGCGCCCCTCTAAGGTCCGGCCGACCCTGACGGAGCTGCCCCATGACCGGATCGCCGACCGCCGCCGACGTGCCGGTGCTGACGTTGACGCTCAATCCCGCGCTGGACATGGCAACCTCCGTGCCGCGGATGACCCCCGACGAAAAGCTGCGCTGCGCCGAACCCAGCCTCGATCCCGGCGGCGGGGGGATCAACGTGGCCCGTGCGATGAAGGCGCTGGGGGGCGAGGCCTTGGCGCTTGTCGCACTCGGGGGTCTTACGGGTGACCGGCTGGCCGAGTTGCTGCGCCGTGAGGGCGTGACCTTCCTCGGAATCGCGGGACCGGGCGAGACGCGGCAAAGCCTGACCGTGACCGAGGGCGAAAGCGGGCGGCAATACCGCTTCATGCTGCCAGGGCCCGTCTGGGGCGACGAAGATCAGGGCCGCGTGTTCCAGTTGTTGCGCGCGGCGGGCAAGGCCGACGGCTTCGCCGTGATCTCGGGCAGCCAGCCGCCCGGCGTGCCGGTCGACTTCCCGGCGCGGCTGGCGGCGGCGATGGCGGGGATGCGCGTCGTGCTCGACACCTCGGGGGCGGCGCTGGCCGAGGCCGTCGCCCATCCCATCCCGGACCTGTTCCTGCTGCGGATGGACGGCGAAGAGGCCGAGGCGCTGGCTGGCCATAGCCTGACATCGCGCGCACAGACGGCGGAGTTCGCGCAGTCGCTCGTCCATCGCGGCGTGGCGCGGAACGTCATCGTGGCGCGCGGAGCCGACGGGTCGGTGCTGGCTGACGCGACGCGCAGGCTGCATGCCGTGGCCCCGAAGGTCACCGTCGTCTCGAAGGTCGGCGCGGGCGACAGCTTCGTCGGCGGGTTCGTCCTGTCCCTCGCGCGCGGCGGCACGCCCGACGCGGCCCTCGCCCTCGCCGTCTGCGCGGCGGCAGCTGCGGTGATGAGCGAGGCGACGGACCTCTGCCGCCGCGAGGATGTGGAGCGTCTGCTGCAGGGATGCGAGGTCGGCGAGGTCTGACGGGCGGTCAGTTGCCCGCCGCCGATCCATCCCGCCACCGGTTCACGATCGGATAGCGCCGGTCGAGCCAGAAGGCGCGCAGCGACAGGCGGGTGCCGGGGGCGGACTGGAAGCGCTTCCACTCGCTGATGTAGAGCAGATGCTCCACCTGCTTGACGGTCGCGCGGTCGAACCCCTCGGCCACCAGATCGGCGACCGAGGCCTCGCGGTCCACCAGCCCCTCGAGAATCGCGTCCAGCACCTCGTAGGGCGGCAGGCTGTCATCGTCGCGCTGGTCGGGGCGCAACTCGGCGGACGGGGGTTTGTCGATGATGCGCTGCGGGATGACCTCGCCCGCCGGGGCCTGCATCCAGGGCCGGTGGTTCGCGTTGCGCCAGCGACAGATGGAAAAGAGGCGCGTCTTGTAAAGGTCCTTGACCGGATTCCAGCCGCCGTTCATGTCGCCGTAGATCGTGCAGTAGCCGACCGCGACCTCGGACTTGTTGCCGGTCGTCAGCAGCATCTCGCCGAACTTGTTCGACAGCGCCATCAAGATCGTGCCGCGCAGGCGCGACTGCATGTTCTCTTCGGTGATGCCGGGTGCGGTCCCGGCGAACAGTGGCCCCAGCGCTGCCGTCATCGCGGCCTGCGGCCCGGTGATCGGCACGGTGTCGAGGCGGCAGCCCAAAGCCGTTGCCACCGCGCCCGCGTCGTCGAGCGAGGCCTGCGAGGTGAATTCGGACGGCAGCATCACGCAGCGCACGTTGGCGGGGCCGATCGCGTCGGCGGCGATGGTGGCAACGATTGCGCTGTCGATCCCGCCCGAGAGGCCGAGCAGCACCTTGGAGAACCCGGTCTTGCCGAGGTAGTCGCGCAAGCCCATGACCATCGCGCGGTAGTCCGCCTCGTGCCCGTCGGGGATGGCGGCCAAGGCACCGGGCAGCGCCCGCCAGCCCGCCTCGGTACGGACGAAATCGACATGCTCGACGGCGTCGTCGAACTGCGGCATCTGCACCGCCAGCGCCCCGCCGGGGTTGAGCACGAAGGACGCGCCGTCGAACACCTGGTCGTCCTGCCCGCCCGTCATGTTGAGGTAGACGAGCGGCAGGCCAGTCTCGACCACCCGCGCGACCATCAGGTTCATCCGCAGGTCGGGTTTGCCCCGGTGATAGGGCGAGCCGTTCGGCACCAGGAGGATCTCTGCCCCCGTCTCGGCCAGCGTCTCGGCCACGTCGGGATGCCAGCTGTCCTCGCAGATCGGTATGCCGACGCGGACCGGACCGACGCTGACCGGGCCATGCACGTCCGACGGCGAGAACACACGCATCTCGTCGAACACATCCGTGTTGGGCAGATGATGCTTCTGGACGACCGCCGTGACACGCCCGCCTTGCAAGATATGACAGGCGTTGTAGAGCCGCCCGCCCGCCCGGTGCGGTGCGCCGATGGCGAGCGCCGGACCGTCGGCGCAGTCGCGGGCAAGCGCCGCGAGGGCACACTCGGCGTCCGCCAGGAATGCGGGCTTCAGGATCAGGTCCTGCGTCTGGTAACCGGTCAGAAACATCTCGGTCAGGGCGACAAGATCGGCCCCCGCCTCGCGCCCCGCGCGCCACGCCGCACGCGCCTTTTCCGCATTTCCCGAGAGGTCGCCGAGGACCGGGTTCATCTGCGCCAGCGTGATGCGGAATCGGTCGGTCATGCGTCGCTCCTCGGGGGGGCGGGGGCGGACGGGCTGCCCCGACCCGCTTGTGGTTCTAGCAGGTTGACGGGCAAGGAAAAGCCGATTGCCGGTCGGGGCGACTTGCACCCGACCCCTGCGGCGAATAGCCTTTTGGCCAGAAGGGCGGGGTTGGCCGCACCACTTTGCACGAAGGCGGGCGACATGGCAGGTTCGATGTGGAAGGCGGCATGCCTCGCCCTCCTGTGGTCCGCGACCGCCGTGCAGGCGCAGTCGGACGGCGAGGTGATCGCCAAGCAATACGACGACGGCAGCGTCTATGAGGGCACCTTCAAGGACGGTCGTCAGGACGGCACGGGCACCTACCGTCTGCCCAACGGCTATGAATACACCGGTCAATGGGTGGCGGGCGAAATCCGTGGCCAGGGCGTCGCCCGCTTTCCCAACGGGTCGGTCTACGAGGGCGAGTTCGCGGCAGGCAAGCCGCAGGGCAAGGGCAAGATCACCTTTTCGGACGGCGGCACCTACGACGGCGACTGGGCCGACGGGCAGATGACCGGGCAGGGTGTTGCGCGCTACGCGAACGGCACGGTCTATACCGGCGGGTTCCTTAACGCGGTCCACCATGGCACCGGTACGCTCGAAAGCCCCGGCGGCTACCGCTACGAGGGCGACTGGGTCGAGGGCGTGAAGGAAGGGCGGGGACGGATCACCTACCCGGACGGCGCGGTCTACGAGGGCGGCCTTGTCGCAGGGCAGCGCCAGGGCGAGGGCACGCTGACGATGCCCGACGGGCTGACCTTTGTGGGCCAATGGGCGGACGGCCAGATGAACGGCACGGGCCGACTGACGCAGGCCAATGGCGACGTGTTCGAGGGCGCGCTGGTCGACGGCCAGCGGCAGGGGCCGGGCAAGGTCACCTACGCGAACGGCGACACCTATGAGGGCGCATTTCAGGCCGACCGCCAGCACGGGCAGGGCGTATTCCGGGCGGCGGACAGCTATGTCTATGACGGCGCGTGGGTCGAGGGGCGACGCGAGGGCCAGGCAACGGTGACCTATCCCGACGGCTCGGTCCAGACCGGCACTTTCGTCGCCGATCAGGCGCAGGGGCCGGGCAAGATCACCTATGCCGACGGCTCGACCTACGAGGGCGACTGGGTCGCCGGCGTCCCCGAGGGGCGCGGACGCGCCACCTACGCGAACGGCCTCGTCTATGAGGGCGAGTTCCAGCAGGCCCGCATTCACGGCACCGGCATCATGACGTACCCCGACGGCTACCGGTACGAGGGCGCCTGGGAAAACGGGCAGCGGCAGGGCCAGGGAACCGCGACCTATCCCGATGGCACGGTCTATACGGGCAGCTTCGTGAACGGCCAGCGCGAGGGCCAGGGCGAGATCGTGATGGCCGACGGCTTTCGCTATGTCGGAAGCTGGAAGGCGGGCGAGATCGACGGCGCAGGTGTGGCGACCTATGCCAACGGGGATGTCTACGAGGGCACATTCGTCGCGGGCAAGCGTCAGGGCGAAGGCATCATGCGCTACGCCTCGGGCCAGGAGGCGACGGGCGTCTGGCGCGACGGCGCTTTGGAGGCCCCGCCCCCCGCCGAGACGACGGCGACCGAAGCCCCCGCAGACTGAGCGCATCGCGGCCCCGAGGCCGGGGGGCCGTTTGCCCCCGGACCCCCCGAGGGTATTTGCGCCGAAAAGAAGCCCGGGGGTCAGACCTCTTCGCCTGCGTCCATCCGGGCGAGGAAGGCCTCGGCCTCGGCCAGCACGGTGGCGCGGTGGCCTTCGGCCATGCGATCCCAGGTGCGGTACATGTTGCCCATCCTGGGATTCTTCGCGAAGCGGTCGCGGTGGCGCATCAGGAAGTGCCAGTAGAGCAGGTTGAACGGACAGGCGCCCTCGCCCGACTTCTTCTTGACGCTGTAGGCGCAGCCGCCGCAGTAATCCGACATGCGGTCGATATAGGCCCCGGACGAGACATAGGGCTTCGATCCCACGACACCGCCATCGGCGAACTGGCTCATGCCGATCGTGTTGGGCGCCTCGACCCATTCGTAGGCGTCGATATAAACCCCGAGATACCACTGGTGGATGACGTAGGGGTCGAGCCCCGCGATCAGCGCGAAGTTGCCCGTCACCATCAGGCGCTGGATGTGGTGGGCATAGGCGAGGTCGCGGCTTTGTCCGACCGCATGGGCTAGGCAGTTCATCCGGGTCGGCGCGCCCCAGTAGAGGGCAGGCACCTTTCGGTCATGGCCCAGCGCATTGCGGGCGGTGTAGTCGGGGCCTTCGAGGAAGTAGATGCCACGCATGTATTCGCGCCAGCCGAGGATCTGGCGGATGAAGCCCTCGGCCGAATTGATCGGCACCTGCCCGGCCTTCCACGCCGCCTCCGCCGCCTCGCAGACCTCGAGCGGCAAGAGCAACCCAAGGTTCATGTAGGCCGACAGAAGCGCATGCGAGAGGGTCGGATCATCCGCCAGCATCGCGTCCTGCTCGTCGCCAAACGTGGGCAAGCTGTGGGTGATGAAATGCCCGAGCGCCTGAAGCGCCCCGGCGCGGTCGGTCGCCCAATGGAACGGGCGGAGCCGGCCGAAATTGCTGGAGAAGCGCGCCTCGACAAGGGCCAGCACCTCTTCGGTGACGGCATCGGGGGCGAACCGGGGTGGCTGCGGGCGGAAGAGGTCTAGCTTCGCAGGCTTGCGGTTGTCGTGATCGTAGTTCCACTGGCCGCCCGCAGGCTGGTCGCCTTCCATCATCAGCCCCGTCTTGCGGCGCATGTCGCGGTAGAAAAACTCCATCCGCAACTGCTTGCGCCCTTCGGCCCAGGCCGCGAACTCGGCGACCGAGCAGAGGAAGCGGTCGTCCGGCAGCACCGTCATCCGCAACGGCGCAGCCTCGAGCGCCGCGATCAGCCGCCACTCGCCCGGGCCGGTCGCAATCACCTCGGTGGCCCCGGTTTCTGCCGCCCGGCGCAAAAGCTCGCCGGGGATCGACCCGGCGTTTTCGGGATCGTCGAGGCGCGTGTAGGCGACGCGCCAGCCCTCGGCCTTAAGCGAGCCCGCGAACTTACGCATGGCGGTGAAGATCAGGGCGATCTTCTGCGGATGATGATCGGCATAGCCCGCCTCGGCCGCAACCTCGGCCATGATGACCGTGTCGCGCGCCTTGTCGGCCGCGCGCAGCGCAGCGACCCCGGGCGTCAGTTGGTCGCCCAGCACAAGAATCAGGCGGCCTACCAAGGCACCGCCTCGCCCTTCCAGTCGAAGAACCCGCCGGACTGCGCCGGGACAAGCGCGCCCAGCACATCAAGCAGATGAGACGCCGCCTCGTCCGGAGAGACCGTGGGATGCGAGCCCACGTATTTTTCGGTGAAGGCCGTCGCGACCGTGCCGGGATGCAGGCAGGCGATCACGGCCTGCGGATGCGTACGCGCGATCTCGATCGCGCCCGTATGGATCAACTGGTTGAGCGCGGCCTTCGCGGCCCGGTAGGAATACCAGCCCCCGAGCCGGTTGTCGCCGATCGAGCCGACGCGCGCCGACAAAACGCCAAACCGTGCGGGCTCGGCGCGCGGCATAAGGCGCACCGCATGCTTAAGCACGAGCGCCGGCCCGATCGCGTTCAGCGCGACCTGCGCTACGACAGCCGCAGGATCAAGACCGCGCAGCGTCTTTTCCGGCACTGCCCCATCGATCTCAAGGGCGCCCGTCGCGACAAGGATCGTCTCGAACGGCGGATCGAGCGCCCCGAGGAGCGCCCGCACGCTTGCCTCGTCGGTCACGTCGAGCCCGTCGTCGCGGCGCGACAAGCGCACCACCGCCGCGCCGTCGGCCTCAAGCCTGCGGGCCAGGGCCGCCCCGATCCCGCCCGATGCCCCGATCACCAATGCCCGCTTCATGCCGCCTCGCGCTTTCTACATCCCGGTTCTAGGCCGCAGGCGGCGGCCGCCCATTCCTCGCTTGCAGAATAATCGGGCTGTCCCCTGACGGACCGATGGCCGCCTCAACTGCCCGCTTTTCTTTTTCGCCGACCGCCGTATGCTCTTCCCATGTTACGGGTTCACATCCTCAAGACCCTCGCAGGGGCGCGCGCCGCCCTGCTGCCCCGTGGCCTTCTGCGTCTCGGCCTTCGCTGAGCGTGCCCCCCGGGCGCGGACGCTCAGAGATGACAGCGCCCGGACCCGAAGGCAGAGAGACGAGGGAGACAACAATGACCGACGCAAAACCCCAGGACCGGGTCCTGATCTTCGACACCACCCTGCGCGACGGCGAGCAGTCGCCCGGCGCCACGATGACCCACGACGAGAAGCTCGAGATCGCGGCGCTGCTTGACGAAATGGGTGTCGACATCATCGAGGCGGGCTTTCCGATCGCCTCGGAAGGCGACTTCGCGGCGGTGAGCGACATCGCGCGCGTCGCCAAGAGCGCCGTCATCTGCGGCCTCGCGCGCGCCAACTTCAAGGACATCGACCGCTGCTGGGAGGCGGTGCGCTATGCCAAGCGGCCGCGCATCCATACCTTCATCGGCACCTCGCCGCTGCACCGGGCGATTCCGAACCTCGACATGGACCAGATGGCCGAGCGCATCCACGAGACGGTGACCCATGCGCGCAACCTCTGCGACAACGTGCAATGGTCGCCGATGGATGCGACGCGGACCGAGCATGACTATCTCTGCCGCGTGGTCGAGATCGCCATCAAGGCCGGGGCGACGACGATCAACATCCCCGATACAGTGGGCTACACCGCGCCGCGCGAAAGCGCCGCGCTGATCGCGATGCTTCTGGCCCGGGTGCCGGGGGCCGACACGATCACCTTCGCGACGCATTGCCACAACGATCTCGGCATGGCGACGGCCAATGCGCTCGCAGCGGTCGAGGCGGGGGCGCGACAGATCGAATGCACGATCAACGGCCTTGGCGAGCGCGCGGGCAACACCGCGCTCGAAGAGGTCGTGATGGCGATCAAGGTCAGGAACGACATCCTGCCCTACCGCACGGGCATCGACACGACGAAGATCATCGGCATCAGCCGCAAGGTGGCGACAGTCTCGGGCTTTGCCGTGCAGTTCAACAAGGCGATCGTCGGCAAGAATGCCTTTGCGCACGAGTCGGGCATCCATCAGGACGGGATGCTGAAGAACGCAGAAACCTTCGAGATCATGCGCCCGACCGACATCGGCCTGTCCGAGACGAACCTCGTGATGGGCAAGCATTCGGGCCGCGCCGCGCTCCGCGCCAAGCTGCGCGACCTCGGCTACGATCTGGCGGACAACCAGCTGAACGACGTCTTCGTGCGGTTCAAGGCGCTCGCCGACCGCAAGAAAGAGGTCTACGACGACGACCTCATCGCGCTGATGACCGATCAGGAGACGAACTCCACGCATGATACGCTTCAGGTCAGGCGCCTGCGCGTCGTCTGCGGCACCGAAGGCCCGCGCGAGGCGGAACTGACGCTGTCAATCGAGGGGGTCGACCACTCGACCGACGCGACGGGCGACGGGCCGGTCGACGCGGCCTTCAACGCGGTGCGGATGCTCTATCCCAGCCGCGCGACGCTGCAACTCTACCAGGTCAGCGCGGTCACCGAAGGCACCGACGCCCAGGCCACCGTCAGCGTCAGGCTCGAGGAGGACGGGCGGATCGCGACAGGCCAGTCGGCAGACACGGACACCGTAGTGGCCAGCGTGCGCGCCTATGTGAACGCGCTCAACCGCCTGATCGTGCGCCGCACGAAATCCGCGCCCGACAGCGACGTGAAGTCCGTCAACTACCGGGACGCGGGATAGCACCGCCCGTCGGCCCGTCCATCGGCGGCTTCGTTTCGGCACAAGTACCCCACGGGGGTGCGGGGGTGTGAAACCCCCGCGGCCCGGCCTGCACGGGTGCTCCGCGCGGAATAGCGCCGAGCGCAACGGCCTTCGCCCTTTCCCTTGGCTGTCACGGTTCCTATAAGAAGGCGCCCGCCCGGACCCCCGAGTCGCGGGCGCTCTCTTTTTTGGCGCATCGAGGATCACGCAGGCATGTCGGTACTTTCCGGTCTTTTCTCGTCCGACATGGCCATCGATCTCGGCACGGCCAACACGCTCGTCTATGTGAAGGGCCGCGGCATAATCCTCAACGAGCCGTCTGTCGTCGCCTATCACGTCAAGGACGGCAAGAAGCAGGTGCTCGCGGTCGGAGAGGATGCGAAGCTGATGCTCGGCCGCACACCCGGCAGCATCGAGGCGATCCGCCCGATGCGCGACGGGGTGATTGCCGATTTCGATGTGGCCGAAGAAATGATCAAGCACTTCATCCGCAAGGTTCACAAGCGTACGACATTCTCGAAGCCCAAGATCATCGTCTGCGTCCCATACGGCGCGACCCCGGTCGAAAAGCGCGCGATTCGCCAGTCGGTCCTGTCGGCCGGTGCGCGCCGCGCGGGACTGATTGCGGAACCCATCGCGGCGGCCATCGGGGCGGGGATGCCGATCACCGACCCCACCGGCAACATGGTCGTCGACATCGGCGGCGGCACGACCGAAGTGGCGGTTCTGTCGCGGGGCGACATCGTCTATGCCCGCTCGGTCCGCGTCGGCGGCGACCGCATGGACGAGGCGATCATCAGCTACCTGCGCCGTCACCAGAACCTGCTGATCGGCGAAAGTACGGCAGAGCGGATCAAGACCTCGATCGGCACAGCGCGGATGCCCGACGACGGGCGCGGGTCCAGCATGACCATCCGCGGCCGCGACCTTCTGAACGGCGTCCCGAAAGAGACCGAGATCAACCAGGCGCAGGTCGCCGAGGCGCTGGCCGAGCCTGTGCAGCAGATCTGCGACGCAGTCATGCAGGCGCTCGAGGCGACGCCGCCAGACCTTGCCGCAGACATCGTCGACCGGGGCGTCATGTTGACCGGGGGCGGTGCCCTGCTTGGCGATCTTGATCTTGCACTGCGCGAGCAGACTGGGCTTTCGATCTCGGTCGCGAACGAGTCGCTGAATTGTGTGGCACTCGGAACTGGAAAGGCGCTGGAATACGAGAAACAGCTGCGCCACGTGATCGATTACGACAGCTGAGCCCCCGCCCGGAGACGTGACCGCCCGTGGCCAGAGACCGGATATCTCCCGACGAGTTCACCCGCCCCGTCCGGCGCATCCTGGTCTGGGGCCTTGTCCTTGTGCTGATGGCGCTGTTCCTGCTGTGGCGGATCGACAGCCCAAGGGTCGAACGCTTCCGCATGGCGCTGGTCGACCGGGTGGTGCCAAGTTTCGACTGGGCGATGCTGCCGGTGACCAAGGCCACGGCAATGCTCGAGGATTTCCAGTCCTACACCCGCATCTACGAACAAAACCAGGAGTTGCGGCGCGAGCTTCAGCAGATGAAGGCGTGGCGAGAGGCGGCGTTGCAGCTTGAACAGAAGAACGCACGCCTGCTCGACCTCAACCAGGTCCGCCTCGACCCCCGGCTGACGCATGTGACGGGCGTGGTCCTGGCCGACAGCGGCAGCCCCTTTCGCCAGTCTGTCCTTCTGAACGTCGGCATGCGGGACGGCATCCGCGACGGCTGGGCGACGATGGACGGCATCGGCCTTGTCGGGCGCATCTCGGGCGTGGGGCAGACCACCGCCCGCGTGATCCTTCTGACCGACAGCAACAGCCGCATCCCGGTCACGGTTCAGCCCTCGGGGCAGAAGGCGCTTCTGTCGGGAGACAACACGTCCGCGCCGCCGCTGGAGTTTCTGGAAAAGCAGGATCTCGTGCGGCCCGGCGACCGGGTGGTCAGCTCGGGCGACGGCGGCGTCTTTCCGGCGGGGCTTCTGGTGGGGCAGGTCGCGCAGGGCGTGGACGGGCGCCTTCGGGTGCGGCTTGCAGCCGATTACGAACGGCTCGAATTCATGCGGGTCCTGCGTAGCTACGAGACCGAACGAATCACCGAACCGGGCGCGCTGATCCCGCCGCCCGTCCTGCCGGCCCCGGCCACCCCGCTGGCCAGCGAAGCGCCGGAGGCTGCGGATGGCTGATTTCGCGCCTTCGACCGTCTGGGGATACCGCACGCTCTTCGGTTTGCTTGCAGGCGTCCTTCTGTTCGGGCGGCTTCTGCCGCTGGGCTCGATCGCAGGTGGCTGGCCGGGGCCGGACCTGCTGTTCTGCCTTGCCCTGTCATGGGTGCTGCGGCGGCCCGACTATGTGCCGCCGCTGCTGCTTGGCATCGTGGTCCTGCTGGAGGACATGCTTCTGATGCGTCCGCCGGGCCTCTGGGCAGCGATCACTGTCCTTGCGGCAGAGTTCTTGCGTAACCGCGCCGCCCTGACGCGCCAGCTGAGCTTTGCGGTCGAGTGGCTGCTGGTCGGGGCCGTCATTGCCTCGGCGATGCTGGGGTATCGCCTTGTGCTCATGCTCGCGATGCTGCCGCAGGTCGGCCTTGGGCAGGCGATGATCCACCTGATCGTGACCGTCCTGTGCTATCCCCTTGTGGTACTTCTGTCGCGGTTCGCCTTTGGGGTGCGAAAGCCCGCGACGGGCGAGGTCGACGACTACGGGAGGCGGATTTGAGGCGGTCGGCCAAAGACACCGAAGCAAGCAGCCGCAGCATCACGCGGCGGGCGCTCGTGCTGGGCGGCGCGCAGCTTGCCTTCATGGCGGTGCTGGGGGCGCGGATGCGCTTCATGCAGGTCGAGGAGGCGGATCAGTACAAACTTCTCGCCGAGGAAAACCGGATCAATATCCGCCTCATCCCGCCGGCACGGGGTCTGATCCTCGACCGGAAGGGTCGCGTGGTCGCAGGCAACGAACAGAACTACCGCGTCGTCATCACGCGTGAGGATGCGGGCGACGTGGACGAGGTTCTGGCCCGCCTCGCAAGGGTCATCCCGCTGACCGAGGAAGACCTCGAGCGCACCCGGCGAGAGATGGACCGGCGCAGCGCCTTCGTGCCGATCGTCGTGGCCGACTGGCTGCGGTGGGAGGATCTGTCGGCGGTCGCGGTCAACGCCCCCGCCCTGCCGGGTGTCACGCCGGAAGTCGGCCTCAGCCGCCGCTATCCGCTGGTCGAGGATTTCGCGCATGTGGTGGGCTATGTCGGCCCCGTCAGCGACGCTGATCTCGCCGAGCTGGAAAGCCCCGATCCCGTCTTGCAGATCCCCAAGTTCCAGATCGGCAAGATCGGCGTCGAACGCTGGATGGAGGACGAGCTTCGCGGGCGCGCCGGGACGAAGCGAATCGAGGTGAATGCGGTTGGCCGCGTCATGCGCGAGCTTGACCGCGAGGAGGGCGAGGCGGGCGGCGACATGCGGCTGACCATCGACGCCGACGTTCAGAACTACGTGCAGGCCCGCCTCGGCGAGGAAAGCGCTGCCTGCGTCGTTATGGATGTGACCAACGGCGACATCATCGCCATCGCCTCGGCCCCGTCCTTCGACCCGAACCTGTTCGTCCGCGGCATCAGCCAGGCGAACTACAGCACCTTGATGGAAAACGACCATCGCCCGCTTGCGAACAAGACCGTGCAGGGGGCCTATCCGCCAGGGTCGACCTTCAAGATGGTGACGGCGCTCGCGGCGCTCGAGGCGGGCGTCATCACCCCGGCGACGACCGTCTACTGCCCCGGTTACCTCGAGTTCGGCGGTCGGCGGTTCCACTGCTGGAAGCATGGCGGGCACGGGCAGGTCGATCTGAACAAGTCGCTCAAGGAAAGCTGCGACGTCTACTACTACGAGGTCGCACAGCGCGCCGGAATCGACCGCATCGCCGAAATGGGCCGCATCCTTGGCCTGGGGCAGCGCCACGACCTGCCGATGTCGGCGATCACCGAGGGCGTGATGCCCGACAAGGCGTGGAAGCAAACGCGGCACAAGGCCGACTGGCGCATCGGCGATACCATCAACGCCTCGATCGGTCAGGGCTATGTCCTGGCCTCGCCGTTGCAGCTTGCGGTGATGACGGCACGGCTCGCGACCGGGACGGCTGTCGTGCCGCGCCTTGTCAAGGCGATCGGGGATGTCGAGATGCCCGTGGCCCCTGCCCCGCCGCTTGGCCTGCGGGCCGAACATCTGCGCGCCGTTCAGGCCGGGATGGATGCCGTGGTGAACGCTCGCGGCGGCACGGCGTCGGCCTCGCGGATCGCGGATGCGACCATGACCTTCGCGGGCAAGACCGGCACCAGCCAGGTCCGCAACATCAGCGCCGCCGAACGCGCCGCGGGCGTGGTGAAGAACGAGCAGCTTCCCTGGAACCGGCGCGACCATGCGCTTTTCGTGGGCTATGCCCCCCTCGAGGCGCCGAGATATGCCGTCTCGGTCGTGGTCGAGCACGGCGGCGGCGGATCGGCCGTGGCGGCCCCCGTCGCCCGCGACGCCATCCTGCGCGCGATGAGCGACGGCATCCCGCCGCTGTCCGCCTATCCTGAGAACCAACGCACGCGGATCGAGGCGCAGCACAAGGAAATGAAGCTCCGCTCGCCCGAGGCGCCCACCGGCGAATTGGGCCGCGCATGAGGGCCGCGCGATGAGTTTCCTCGAATACCAGGTCAAGACCGTCCCCTCGGGCCTTCGCAAGGTCCTGTACGTCAACTGGGGCCTCGTGGTCCTGCTGATCGCGGTCGCAGCGATGGGCTTTCTCATGCTCTACTCTGTCGCCGGAGGCAGCATCGAGCCTTGGGCAGAGCCGCAGATGAAGCGCTTCGCGGCAGGCCTCGTCGTGATGTTTGTCGTGGCCTTCATCCCGATCTGGTTCCTTCGCAACATGGCGGGGCTCGCCTATCTCGGCTCGCTCGGCCTGCTGCTGGCAGTCGAGGTCGTCGGCGAGGTCGGGATGGGCGCGCAGCGCTGGATCGACATCGGGCCGCTGCGATTGCAGCCGTCCGAGCTGATGAAGATCACCCTCGTGATGATGCTCGCCGCCTATTACGACTGGCTGGACGTGAAGAAGACCTCGCGCCTGCTCTGGGTGCTGGTACCGGTGCTTCTGATCAGTATTCCCACGGCGCTGGTCCTGATCCAGCCGAACCTCGGCACCTCGCTGATGCTGGTGATGGGGGGCGCGGCGGTGATGTTCGCGGCGGGCGTGTCGCTGTGGTATTTTGCCGTCGTGATCGGGGCCGGGGTCGGCGTCATCTTCGCCGTCTTCGCCTCACGCGGGACGCCGTGGCAGTTGCTGCACGACTATCAGTACCGCCGGATCGACACCTTCCTCGACCCGACGAGCGATCCGCTGGGGGCGGGCTACAACATCATCCAAGCGCAGATCGCGCTGGGTTCTGGCGGCTGGTCGGGCAAGGGCTTCATGCAGGGCACCCAGTCGCGCCTGAACTTCCTGCCCGAGAAGCACACCGACTTCATCTTCACGACACTCGCCGAAGAGTTCGGCTTTCTCGGCGCCTTCTCACTGCTGGTTCTCTACGGCCTCATCATCTTCTTCTGCCTCGCTTCCGCGATGAAAACCAAGGACCGCTTCAGCCAACTTCTGCTGGTCGGAATCGGCTGCACCTTCTTCTTCTACCTCGCGGTCAACCTGTCGATGGTGATGGGGCTGGCCCCGGTGGTCGGCGTGCCCCTGCCCTTCCTGTCCTATGGCGGATCGGCGATGCTGGTGCTGATGGTGGCCTTCGGTATGGTGCAAAGCGCGCATATCCACAGACCGAGGTGACATCCGTGCCCGTCAACGTGCTCTACGCGGCCAACCCCCTCGACTGGCCGGACTACAGCGTGGCACTGCCCGAGGCGCTGGCCGAGGCGGGCATCGATTTTGCCCTGACCAACGAGACGCGCAAACCGGCCGAGGTCGACTACATCGTGTTCTCGCCCGGCGGCACGATCGAGGACTTCCGGCCCTATACCCGCACGAAGGCCGTGATGAGCCTTTGGGCCGGCGTCGAGCGCTTCGTGGGCAATCCGACATTGACCCAGCCGCTGACGCGGATGGTCGATCCTGCGATGACCGAGGGCATGGTGGAATACGTGGTCACGCATGTGCTGCGCCATCACCTCGGGATCGACGTCTACGTCCACGGCACGAAGGGCGACTGGTCGCGCAACCTCGTGCCGACCCGCCTTGCGCGCGAGCGGGTTGTCGCGATCCTCGGGATGGGCGAGCTTGGGCAGGCCGTGGCGCGGGCGCTCGCCCCTTTTGGCTTCCGCCTGCGGGGCTGGAGCCGGACCTTGCGGGACGTCGCCGGGGTCGAGACCTTCGCGGGCGAGGCCGGGCTCGACGCAGCACTCGGCGGGGCCGAGATCGTGGTTACGCTGCTGCCGCGCACGCCAGAGACCGAGAATACCCTCAATGCCCGACGCCTCAGGCTGCTGGGGCGCGGGGCCTGCATCGTCAATCCGGGCCGCGGCACGCTGATCGACGATGCGGCGCTGCTGGCCGCGCTCGACGCGGGCCAGGTCGGCCACGCGACGCTGGATGTCTTCCGGGTGGAGCCGCTGCCGCCAGAGCATCCGTACTGGCACCACCCGCGCGTCACCGTGACCCCGCATGTCGCCGCCCAGACGCGCCCCGGCACCTCGAGCCGGGTGATCGCCGAGAATATCCGGCGCGGCGAGGCGGGCGAGCCGTTCCTGCACCTCGTTGACCGGGCACGCGGCTACTGAGGCAAGGGAGGGGGCCGTCTGCCCCCTCTTGGCCTTGCGGCCAATTCACCCCCCGAGGGTAGTTGTGCCGAAAAGAAGCCGCAGACGGGCCCGTGAGCCCTTTGCAGAGGGGTTTCCAAGGCGCAGCGGACTGTCATAGTCTGTCACATGGATTCAAGCGGGAGGTCGGGGCGCATGCGTCCGCCAGTCGAGTTGATCGGAAGGTTGGAGGGGTGTGCGGACCCGCGCACCCCCTTCGAGACGCGCAAGCCCGAGTTCGGCGGCGCCATCGGACGCGGCAGCAGAAGCTGAGCTTCCGCACTCTGCCGCAGGCAGGGTATCCGATCATCGAACCACGAGAGGCACACCATGCCCGGCACACTGACATTCGACGCCCTGAGGGATGCCGTCGAGCGAGACGAGATCGACACCGTTCTCGTCGCCGCGATCGACATGCAGGGCCGCCTGATGGGAAAGCGCTTTCACGCGCGTTTCTTCATCGAGAGCGGCTTCGAAGAGACGCACTGCTGCAACTACCTGCTTGCCACCGACATGGAGATGACGACGGTCCAGGGCTATGCCTCGACCGGCTGGGCGGCGGGCTACGGCGACTTCGTGATGAAGCCCGACCTCGGCACGATCCGCCCCCTGCCCTGGCTGCCTGGCACGGCGCTTGTGCTCTGCGATCTGCTCGACCACCACACGCACGAGGCCGTTCCGCATTCGCCCCGCGCGATCCTGCGGCGGCAGGTGGATCGGGCGCGCGCGATGGGGTTCGAGCCGATGATGGCGACCGAGCTTGAGTTCTACATCTTCGAGACGAGCTACGAGGCGCTGCGCGACAGCCTGCAGCGCCACGGCGCGGTGCGCGACCTGCACCCGATCAGCGCCTACAACGAGGACTATCATCTCTTCCAGACCACCAAGGAAGAAGAGGTTATGCGCGCTGTCCGGAACGGGCTTTACGGCGCGGGCATTCCCGTCGAATGTTCGAAGGGCGAGGCCGAAGCCGGGCAGGAAGAGGTCAACGTCAAATACTCGGACGCGCTCGACACCGCCGACAATCACACGATCACCAAGACCGCGATCAAGGAGATCGCGTGGTCCAAGGGCCGCTCGGTCACCTTCATGGCCAAGTACGACCACCGCCGCGCGGGGTCGTCGAGCCATGTGCACCAATCGCTCTGGTCGGGCGGGGAACCGGCCTTCCGGGACGCGGACGACCCGCAGGGCATGTCGACCACGATGAAGCAGTTCCTGGCCGGACAGCTTGCCCATGCGGCCGAGATCACGGCCTTCCTCGCGCCCAACGTCAACAGCTACAAGCGTTTCTGCGTGGGCATGTTTGCGCCCACCAAGGCGGTCTGGTCGACCGACAACCGGACAGCAGGGTTCCGCATCTGCGGCGCTGGGACCAAGGCGGTGCGGGTGGAGTGTCGGATCGGGGGGGCCGACCTGAACCCCTATCTCGGCATGGCGGCGCTGCTGGCAGCGGGGCTTGCGGGGATCGAGGGGAAGATGGAGCTCGAGCCCGAGATGCAGGGCGACATGTACCAGGCCGATGTGCGCGAGATCCCCAAGACCCTGCGCGAGGCGGCGGCGCTGATGCACGGCTCAACCATGCTGCGCGCGGCCTTCGGCGACGATGTGGTCGAGCACTACCACCACGCCGCGCAGTGGGAGATCGCCGAGATGGACCGCGTCGTGACGGATTTCGAGGTGGCACGCCTGCTGGAGCGGGCGTGAGGCCTTTGTCACATAAGTGATAGAAAGAGTCCTGCTATATGCTCAGTCTCTTCGAGCCCGCCCTCCACAGGCGAAGCACAAACCACGAAGCACTCTCAATCCATCGGGGTCACTGAATGAAAAAAGGAATGGTAGTTGTATTTGCACTGCTGGCATCGCCTGCAAATGCAGATTGTGTCTGCGCATGCGTTAATGGAAATGTTGTTCCGCTTTGCGAAAACGCTTTGGATTTAGAGCCGATCTGCTCGCCACGCATCTGCCCACTTACAACACCAAGTATCGAACCGATTGCACCCTTGGCGCTGCCGCCTTTGGGAACAACCTCCTGCACACAACAGCAGGTTTATAACGAGTATTCAGGGCAGTACGAATGGCAGACGGTTTGCTTTTAGCTTGATAGATGAGCTCCTATCTCTGCGCTTAAAGTCTTCAGAAAGTAGAAGAAAGATGACCAAGACGATCCAACTGATCTCGCCCGTCGACGGGCAGGTCTGGCTTGAGCGCCCGGCACTGACGCTCGACCAGGCGAAGGCGGCGGCGGCGCGCGCGAAAATGGCGCAGCCGGGATGGGCGGCACGGCCGCTGGACGAGCGTATCGCGCTGGTGAAGGCCGGTGTGGCACGGCTCAATACAATGAAGGACGTGCTGGTCGAGGAACTGGCCTGGCAGATGGGCCGCCCGACCCGCTACGGCGGCGAATTCGGCGGGGTCAATGACCGAACCAACTACATGGCCGGGATCGCCGCCGAGGCGCTGGCCCCGATGGTGGCCGAACACTCCGACCGGTTCGAGCGGCGCATCGCGCGTGAGCCGGTCGGTGTCGTGTTCATCGTGGCGCCCTGGAACTACCCCTACCTGACCACAATCAACACGCTGGCGCCTGCGCTGATCGCGGGCAACACCGTGATGCTGAAGCACGCGACCCAGACGCTGAAAGTCGGCGAACGGCTGGCCGAGGCGTTCCACGCGGCGGGCATCCCCGAGGATGTGTTCCAGAACGTCGTGCTGGACCACGCGACGACCGAGGCGCTGATCGAAGCGCGGTCCTTCCGGTTCATCAACTTCACCGGCTCGGTCAGCGGCGGGGCGGCGATGGAGCGGGCGGCGGCGGGAACGTTCACCGCACTGGGGCTGGAATTGGGCGGCAAGGACCCCGGCCTCGTGCTGCCCGATGCCGATCTCGAGGCGGCGGTGGACGGGCTTATGGATGGTGCCATGTACAACGCAGGGCAGTGCTGCTGCGGGATCGAACGGATCTATGTGCATGACAGCCTCTACGACAGCTTCGTCGAAAAGGCGGTGGCCTGGGTCGGGCAACTGCGCCTTGGCAATCCGTTCGATGCAGCCACGACCTTGGGGCCAATGGCCAACCGCAGGTTTGCTGCCACCGTGCGTGAGCAGACCGCCGAGGCCATCGCCGCCGGCGCGCGCGCGCTGATCGACCCCGCAAGGCATCCGGCCGATGACGGGGGCGCCTATCTCGCGCCGCAGATTCTCGTCAACGTCGATCACGAGATGCGCGTGATGCGTGAGGAGTCGTTCGGCCCGGTGGTCGGCATCATGCCATTCAGCGACGAGCGCGTGGCGATCAAGCTGATGAATGACAGCCCCTACGGCCTGACCGCCTCGATCTGGACCGGGGACGCGGAACGCGCCGCAGCGATCGGGGCCGAGGTCGAGACTGGCACCGTGTTCATGAACCGCTGCGACTACCTCGATCCGGCGTTGACATGGACGGGCGTGAAGGACACCGGGCGCGGCACGAGCCTGTCGCATCTTGGGTTCATGAGTGTCACCCGGCCGAAATCCTATCACCTGAAGAAAGTGCTGAAATGAGCGACGTGAAACCGGGGCGCGCAAACTGGTCCTACCCCACCGCCGTCAAGTTCGGCGCAGGCCGCGTGTCCGAGCTTGCCGAGCACTGCAAGGCGGCAGGGCTGCGAAAGCCCCTTCTGGTCACCGACAAGGCGCTCGCTAGCCTGCCGATCACGGCCCGCGCGCTCGACATGCTCGAAGCTGGTGGCCTCGGGCGGGCGTTGTTTTCCGAGGTCGATCCGAACCCGAACGAGGGGAACATGGCCGATGGCATCGCGGTCTACCGTGCGGGCGGGCATGACGGGGTGGTGTGCTTCGGCGGCGGCTCGGCGCTCGACCTTGGCAAGATGATCGCGCTGATGGTGGACCAGAGCGTCAGCGTCTGGGATCTCGAGGACGTGGACGACTGGTGGACGCGGGCGGATGCGGCGAAGATCGCGCCCATCGTGGCCGTGCCGACAACCGCAGGAACGGGGTCGGAGGTGGGGCGCGCAGGCGTTCTGACGAACTCGGTCACGCACAAGAAGAAGATCATCTTCCACCCCAAGCTTCTGCCCTCGGTCACGATCTGCGACCCGGAGCTGACCGTGGGGATGCCGCGCTTCATCACGGCGGGCACCGGCATGGATGCCTTCGCGCATTGCCTCGAGGCCTATTGCAGCCCGTTCTACCACCCGATGAGCCAGGGCATCGCGCTTGAGGGGATGCGGCTGGTGCTTGAGAACCTGCCAAAGGTCTATGCCAGTCCGAACGACCTCGAGGCCCGCGCCGAGATGATGAGTGCGGCGGCCATGGGCGCGGTCGCGTTCCAGAAGGGCCTGGGCGCGATCCATTCGCTGAGCCATCCGGTCGGCGCGGTCTACGGCACCCATCACGGCACGACGAACGCGGTCGTGATGCCGATGGTGCTCGACTTCAACCGTGCCGCGATCGAGGACCGGATCGAGCGGGCTGCGGCCTATCTGGGGATCGCGGGCGGCTTCGACGGGTT
>JANPJD010000070.1:0-23679 GCA_031425325.1 Rhodobacterales bacterium
AGCGTGCCGGTCACTGACCCAGCCTTTCCAGAAGGGCGGGCACGTGGACCTGGTCAGACTTATAGTTGCCGGTCAGGACGTGCATGATGACGTTGATGCCGAAGCGGTAGGCGATCTCGCGCTGCCGCTCTCCGGCAAAGCCGCGCCCTACGGGCAGGAGGGGATAGCCGGTCGCATCGACCGCCCACGCCGAGGCCCAGTCATTACCGCCGATGATGACTGGCGTCACACCGTCGTTCAGGTTGCGGAAGGGCATTCCCTCGACCTGCTCGGCGTCGGCAGGTGCTGCCTCGACCCAGACCTCGCGGCCCGCATGGCGACCGGGGAAGTCCTGCAACAGATAGAAGGTACGGGTCAGCACATGGTCGGCAGGCACAGGCTCGAGTGCTGGCACATCAAGCTGCAGCGCAAGCTCCTGCAAGCGCCGCCCCTCGGGCGTCGTGCCCCCGAAACCCGCGACATCCGCGTCGCGCGTGTCGAGCAGGATCATCCCACCCGTCCGCAGATAGCGGTTGAGCGCGGCATATGCCTCGGCCGAGGGGATCGGCTGGGTGGCCGTGACCGGCCAGTAGAGGAACGGGAAGAAGGCAAGCTCATCGCTTTCAAGATCGACGCCGACCGGGGCTTCGGGCTCGATCGACGTGCGCTCGGTCAGGCGCTGACCGAGGCCCCGCAGGCCCGCTTCGGCCAATTCGTCCACGGTCGGATCGCCCGTCCTGACATAGGCCAGCACGACCGCCGTCGTCGCCTCGAGCGCGAAAGCCTCGTCGCTGGCCTCTTGCGACGCGCCAGCCTGCGGATGGACCAGCAGCATCAGCGCCAGCCCGGCAGCCAGCCCGCGCGCGCCGCGCAGACGGCCCGTCAGCCACAGCGAGGCGAGGATGTCGACCAGGAGCGCCAGCAGTGCCGCACTCAGGAATGCACCTTTCAGGCCGCGCTCTCGGGTTACCGCCAGCCCTTCGACGACAACATCGGACGGCCACGCACCCGCTGTCAGCACCGTCTCGGGACCGACCACGTTCAGCGCGATCCGCCGCTCGTCGCCACCATAAAGCCCCGGCGGCAGCCCCTCGCGCGGGCCCGAGGTCAGCCCCTCGGCCAGCGTCTCGCCCGGCACGCCCGGCACGTCGCCCGCGTCCGCAATCGCGCCATAGGCATCGAGAACCGCCTCGGGCACCCAGGTGCGTCCGGCAAGGTCGGCGGCCTCGGGCGCGGTCGGCCGGGTCGAGACGGCGAGCCGTTCCAGCATCTGCACGAAGAGGCCCGACAGCGGCAGGCTCGACCACTCGGCATTGGCTGTGACGTGCACGAGCACGACCTGCCCCTGCCCGACGGCCTTGCGCGTGACCAGCGGCGTGCCGTCGGCCAGCGCCGCGATGGTCCGCTCGGCAAGCTCCGGGTCGGGCTGCGCCAGCACCTGCGCCGAGATGGTGACATCGGGCGGAACGGTCAGACCGAAGAATGGCGAGCCTTCGGCAAAGGGGGCCAGAGCCTTCGGCTCGCCCCAGCTCATCGCGCCGCCCACTGCTCGCCCGCCCTCGCGCAGTCGGACGGGCATCAGCGGGTCTTCCGACGTCCGGCTGACGTCGCTCGCGGCAAGGCGCGGCCCGGCGAAGCGCAGCAGAAGACCGCCCTTGTCGAGCCAGTCCATCATGGCGTCGCTTTCCGACACGGACAGGCGCGCCACATCGGCCAGCACCACTACGTCCGGCGAGGCCAGCAGCACATCCTCGAGCGTCCCGTCGATCAGGTCGGCAACCGGCTCCAGCGCCTGTTGCAGATAGTGGGTGGGCGACAGAAGCTGCAATCCCTCGGCGCTGTCGGAGCCCGAGATCAGGGCGACCTTGCGCCGCTTCAGGCTGTCATCGGTCAGGCTGACCGCGCCCGCCGAGCGCAGGCCCACGATCTCGAACCGGGCAAGCCGGTTGCGAAGCTCGGGCGGCACCGACAGTTCGGCCTCGCCCTCGGTCTGGCCCGAGGCAATCTGCAGCGGCACTCGGGCAAGCTCACGCTCGATGCCCGCAGGGTCGAGGCCACGGGCCGACACTTCGACCTGTAGGGTCTCCTGCGCTGCGGGCCGGGTGGCGCGCAGCTTGACGACGCCATCCTCGAACACGGCGGGGCGCAGGCCGATGATGGGCCGGGGGCTTTCGAACACCGTCACGGCCCCCCGCGCCTGCAGCGATGTCAGCAGCGATTCGCGGTCGGGATGGGCCAGCCCGTCCGACAACCAGAAACTGTCGAAGCCCGTCTCGGGAAGCGCCTCGGCCCATGCGCCAAGATCGGCGGGTGCCCAAGGCAGCGGGTCGAGCGCGCCAAGCCGACCGGCCCAGGCATTCGCCGCCTGAAACTCCACCGCAGCGGGCCGGTCGGTCAGGCGAACCACGGCGACCGTCCGCCCGGCGCGCTCGGCCTCCTCGATCAGCGCAGCGGCCCGGTCGATCCGGCGCGGCCAGTCGCGCGCATCCGCCCACCCGCCGTCCAGCACGATCAGCAACGGACCGGTCCCCGCCGGGCGGACCTGCGGGTTCAGGATCGGACCGGCAAAGGCGATGATAGCGGCGGCCACCGCCAGCATCCGCAGCAGCAGAAGCCACCAGGGGGTCTTGTCGGTCTCGGTCTCGTCATCGGTCAGGCCAAGCAGCAGCGCCACGCCCGGAAACCGCCGCCGGATCGGCGCAGGCGGCACGGCGCGCAACAAGATCCAAAGGATCGGCAGCGCCAGAAGGCCCAGCAGCAACAGGGGGGCGGTAAAGCCCAGGGGACCGATGACCCACATCAGCGGCCACGCTCCAGCGCGCTGTAAAGCCACAGCAGCGCTGCCTGCGCCGAATTGCCCGTGTGATGCGTCAGCACATGCCAGCCCGAGGCACGACCGAGCGCCGCAAGACGCTCTTTCCGCTCGGCCAGGCGGGCGAGGTAGCGCGTCCGCAGATCGCCGGCGCGCAGCGTCTCGTGGCGCAGGGTGCCGCCCATCGACTCGAAGATCGTCCGGCCGTCGAAGGGAAACTCTTCCTCGGCCGGGTCCAGCACCTGCACAAGCGCCCCGCGCACCCCGCGATCCGAGGCGCGGGCAAGCGCCTCCTCGACACCGGCAAGGTCGCCAAGGAAGTCCGACAGGAACACGGCGCGGCCATGCGCGACGATTCCGCGCGCATCGGGTCTGCCGTAATCCTCGGCGCCGTCCGGTCCAAGGGCCAGGGCCAGACGGTCAAGCTGCATCCGACCAGCGCGCGGCGGGTGGGCATCGCCCGACAGGCCGACCCGCTCGCCTCCGCGCAGCAGCAGCACCGCGAGCGCCAGCGCCAGAAGGCGCGCACGCTCGGCCTTGGGGGCACGGCCTGTGTCGCCGGTGAAGGACATCGAGCGCGCGCCATCGACCCAGAGCGTCACCGACTGCGCCGCCTGCCATTCGCGCTCGCGCACGAAATGGCTGTCGGACCGGGCCGACCGCCGCCAGTCGATCATTCGGGCGCTGTCCCCTGCATGGGAAGGGCGGTATTGCCAAAACTCGTCGCCAGTGCCCGCGCGCCGCCGACCGTGTTCGCCAAGGACAACGGTCGCAGCCAGAAGCTCTGCCTCGGCCAGCAATGGCGGCAGGGACTGACCAAGCGCCTCGGCACGGGCGCGAATGGCGGGCGTGCCGGTCACGCGGCAGCGGCTCCGAACCCTGTCAGGCGTTCCACGGCACCGTCGATCAGGCGGCCAAGATCCTCGCCCCGCGCACGGGCCGCGAAGCTGAGCGCCATGCGGTGGATCATCACAGGGCGCGCCAGCGCCCGCACATCGTCGATGTTGGGCACGAGACGCCCCTCGATCAGCGCCCGCGCCCGGACCGTCAGCATCAGCGCCTGCGCCGCGCGCGGTCCCGGACCCCAGCTCAGCGCATCGCGAAGCGCGGCCCCTTCGGGCTCGCCGGGGCGGCAGGACCGCACGAGGTCGAGGATTGCCTCGACCACCTGATCGCCGACCGGCATCCGGCGCAGGACGGCCTGCGCCGCGATCAGCTCGTCGGCGGTGAAGACCTGATGAACCTTGGCCTCTTCGGCACCCGTGGTCGCGATCAGGATGTCGCGCTCGGTCGCGCGGTCGGGGTAATGCACGTCCACCTGAACGAGGAAACGGTCGAGCTGCGCCTCGGGAAGCGGATAGGTGCCCTCCTGCTCGATCGGGTTCTGCGTGGCGAGGACGTGGAAC
Organism: Rhodobacterales bacterium; assembly: GCA_031425325.1. GTDB lineage: Bacteria > Pseudomonadota > Alphaproteobacteria > Rhodobacterales > Rhodobacteraceae > Aliitabrizicola. Next base: position 4,198 of record JANPJD010000070.1, read on the forward strand.
GGGCGCCCGAGCGGGCGGTGCTGGCCCGCGATGGTAACCTCACGCTCCTGCATCGCCTGAAGCAGCGCGGACTGGGTGCGGGGCGAGGCGCGGTTGATCTCGTCGGCCATCAGAAGCTGGCAGAAGATCGGCCCTTCGATGAAGCGGAAGGCCCGGCCCGTCTCGGTCGTATCAAGAATCTCCGACCCCAGGATGTCGGCGGGCATGAGGTCGGGCGTGAACTGGATGCGGTTGCCTTTCAGCCCCATCACGGTCGAAAGGGTATCAACCAACCGCGTCTTGCCAAGGCCCGGCAGGCCGACCAAAAGGGCGTGACCACCGCAGAGCATGGCGGCAAGGACGAGCTCGACGACATCTTCCTGACCGATGAACCTGCGGTTGATGCTGGCCTTCGCCTCACCCAGCTTCTGGCCAAGCGCCTCGATTTCGGCGACGAGTGCGTGTGGCTCGGCCATGACTCTGCTCCTTGCGGGACTATGTTCGGTATCACACCAAACTATCCCGCCCGGCACAAATGGCAAAAAGCGAGATGGCACAAATGATCGTGAAACCCTCGGCCGACGGCATCGCCGCCAGCGTCAGTGCTGCGGCCCGCAAGGGTCCGCCGCCGTTGCACCTGTGGAACCCGCCCTTTTGCGGCGACATCGACATCCGCATCGCGCGCGATGGAACGTGGCACTACCAGGGCTCGCCGATCGGACGCGAGGGGCTGGTGCGGCTGTTTTCGTCGATTCTGAAGCGCGAGGGGGACCGCCACTACCTCGTGACGCCGGTCGAGAAAGTCGGCATCACGGTCGATGACGCGCCCTTCCTTGCCGTCGATTTCGAGGTCGAAGGCACGGGTGAGGCGCAGGTGCTGACCTTCGTGACGCAGGTCGGCGACCGGGCGAGTGCCGGGCCGGATCACCCGATCCGCGTCGCCCGCAATGAGGCCACCGCCGAGCCGTCGCCCTACGTCATGGTGCGCGGCGGGATGGAAGCGCTGATCGACCGCAAGTCGTTCTACCGCCTCGTCGATCTTGGCGTCCACGCCGAACAGAACGGCGAAGGCTGGTTCGGGGTCTGGTCGTCAGGCGTGTTCTTTCCGTTGATCCTGTCCGCCGACCTCGACTGACCGCTAGGGGATCAGGCCGATCCGGCGGCGGATGCCCTCGTCGCGCAGCGAGATCTCTTGGCCGAGCCAGTCATCCGCTTCCGGCGAGCACATCCAGACCAGCGCCCGCGCAGGCCAGCTTGCCGGGATATGGACTGACGGATCTAGGCGGCTGACCGCGTTGACGCCGCTCGCCTTGATGGTGACCTGCATCTCGGTCGCGACCGTTCCCGGCGACAGGCCCATGATCCGCAGGCCTGCCTCGGCATTCTCGAGATGTGCGACCCGCGTCAGCATCGCGGCCCCCGCCTTGGACGCGCAATAGCCGCCCCAGCCTTCCAGCGGGTTGTGCGCCGCCCCCGACGAGACGGTAAGGATCGTGCCCCGCCCCGCCGCCCGCATCACGGGCAGGGCGGCGCGCAGGCCGTTGAAGACACCGGTCAGGTTGATCGCGACAGCGGCGGCGAAGGCGGCCGGGTGGGCCTCGTCCAGCCGGGCGATGGGCTCGATCACTCCGGCGTTGTTCAGGAGCACGTCGAAGCCCCCGCCCCAGGCCATCACATCCGCCAGCGTCCGGGCCATCGCACCCGCATCCGCGACGTCGCAGGCGAAGCTGCGGACCTGTGGTCCAAGCTCTTGCGCCAGTGCGTCGATCTGCGCTGTGGTCCGCGCAAGGAGCGCGACCTTCGCCCCGGCGGCGGCAAAGGCGCGCGCGGCCTCGGCCCCGATGCCCCGGCTTGCCCCCGTGATCGCAACCACCTGTCCCTGCATGTCACACCCGCCTGACCCTTTCGTGACGACTACAGGCCGAAAGCCCGAACGGAAAGCCTTGACCCCCTGTCGCGGCGGGGGGAAGGATGCCAAAACTCGTTTTTCGGGAAGGTTTCGCCATGAAGATCATTCGCAGCGGGGGCATCGTGACCCTTGCCACCCTGATGCTGTCCTCGGCGGCACAGGCTCAGGTCACGCCCGAAAATGTCTGGCAGAACTGGCAGGCCGCAGGCGAGGCGTCGGGCCAGACCCTGACCGCCGCCTCGGAAAGCCGCGTCGGCGACACGCTCACGGTCAGCAATGTCGCGGTGAACTCGACGTTCGACGAGGGCACACTGACCGGTACGATCCCCGAGATCACGTTCCGCGATGCGGGCGACGGAACCGTCGCGGTGGCGATGTCGCCCGAATATCCTCTGTTGCTCGACACGACAGGGCCAGAGGGCGAGCGGACCAAGGTCGCGATGACGGTTCGCCAGCCCGATTTGCAGATCGTCTCGTCCGGCACGCCTGCCGAGACGCGCTACGACTTTACCGCGCCCTCGATTCAGGTGACCGTTGACAGCGTGGCCGTGAACGACGTTGCCCAGGAGGTCGACCTGATGGTAGACGTCACGACCCTTGCCGGAAACTACCTTTTCGGAGCAGGCGGGTCGGAGGGCATCTCGTCGGCGCTGACCGCAGACCGGGCGACCATGACGATGAATGTCGTCGATCCTCAGACCACCGCCACGGCCCGCATCGCGGCGAGCGTTTCCGACATCGCGGGTACGTCCAGCGGCATCATGCTGGGCAGTGCACAACCCGCCGATATGGCCGAGGCGCTGCGCGAGGGCTTCACCTCCGAGGGTGATTTCACCTATGGCCCGGTCACGATCGACTTCGACACGGCCGAGGGCGCGGACACCGCGACCGGCAAGTACACGTCCGGCAGCGGCAACCTCGTCTTCGCGCTTGACCGCGACCGGATGAACTACGGTGGCGGCGTCAGGGATGCGACGTTGACGGTTTCGGGCAGCGCCATTCCCGTGCCGGAGCTTTCGGCCCAATACGCCGAAGCAGCGTTCAACCTGCTGATCCCCGTCGCACAGACCGAAGAGCCCGGCGACTTCGCATTCCTCACCCGTCTTGTCGACCTTACGATTTCGGACGAGGCCTGGAACCTGTTTGACCCCTCTTCTGTCCTGCCGCGCGATCCGGCGACGATCATCATCGACACGACCGGCACCGCGCGCTGGCTGGTCGACATGCTGTCGCCGACCCAGCCTGCGACCCCGTCCGAGGAAGCGCCGGTCGAACTGCACTCGCTCGACATTGCGAACCTGACCGTCCGCGCCGTCGGGGCCGAGGTGACGGGGAAGGGTGCCTTCACCTTCGACAATACCGACCTCACGACCTTTCAGGGGATGCCCGCACCCACCGGGACGATGGACCTGACGATAGTCGGGGCCAACGCGCTGATCGACCGCCTGATCCAGTTGGGCGTCCTGCCCGAGGATCAGGCCATGGGTGCGCGCATGATGATGGGTCTTTTCGCCCGTCCGGGCGAGGGCGAGGATACGCTGACCTCGACGCTCGAGTTCAAGGACAAGGGCTTTTATGCGAACGGCCAGCGCCTGCAGTAAGCGGGCGGAGGGCAGGTGCGACCGGCGCGCCTGCGCCGGCGTGCGCTTGCAGTGGCGGGGGTGGCGGACTACCTGACGCTCATCACAATAGGAGCGCTGCATGACCCGTTCGCTGGAGAGCCTGACCGATGCCCTGCTGACCGAGGCGCGCCGCGCCGGGGCTGACAGCGCGGACGCCCTCGCGGTCGAGGGAACCGCGCTGTCGGTGGACATCCGGGCCGGTGCGCTCGAGCAGGCGGAGCGGTCGGAAAGCATCGAGCTTGGGCTGCGCGTGCTGGTCGGTCGGCGGCAGGCCTGCGTGTCGGTATCCGACATCTCGGACGCAACCATGCGCGCGGTCGCCGAGCGCGCCGTCGCAATGGCGCGCGAGGCGCCCGACGATCCCTTCGCCGGTCTTGCTGACCCCGACGAGATCGCGTCGGGCTGGGATGTCGAAGCGCTGGAACTGGCCGACCCTTCGGCCGAGCCTGATGCGGCGCTGCTCGAGGTGGATGCCCGCCGCGCCGAGGCTGCCGCGATGGAACGTGGCGGCATCACCCAAGTCGAGGCCTCGGCAAGCTACAGCCGCCGCCGGATGCACCTTGCCGCGACGAACGGGTTTGCAGGGGGCTACGGCCGCACCTCGCGCTCGATCTCGGCAGTTGCCTTCACCGGCGAGGGGACGGGGATGGAACGCGACTGGGCCGCCGAAGGGCGCGTCTTCAGCGCCGATCTTCCCCCGGCCGACGAGATCGGGCGGCTGGCGGCCGAGCGCGCCCTGGCCCGCCCCGGCGCGCGCAAGGCCCGGACCGGCGCCTGCCCCGTGCTGTATGACGAGCGTGTCGCCTCGTCGCTGATCGGGCACCTTCTGTCGGCGATCAATGGGACGGCCATCGCCCGAGGCGCGTCCTGGGCGCGCGATCTGTTGGGCGAGGCGGTTCTGCCGGACGGGCTGTCGCTGACAGAAGACCCGCTGCGCCGGCGCATCTCGGGCTCGCGGCCGTTCGATGCCGAGGGGCTTGCCACCCGCCCGCGGGCACTCGTGCAGGACGGCGTGTTGCAGGGCTGGACGCTTGACCTTGCCACGGCGCGCAAGCTCGGGATGCAGAGCACCGGCAGCGCGGCGAGGAGCACCTCGTCGCCACCGTCGCCCTCGACCACCAATGTCGATCTGACCCAGGGCACGGCGAGCCGGGCCGAGTTGCTGTCCGCGATGGGAACCGGACTGCTGGTGACCTCGATGATCGGAAGTTCGATCAATCCGACGACGGGCGATTATTCGCGCGGGGCGAGCGGTTTTTGGGTCGAGAACGGCGAGATCGCCTGGCCGGTGAACGAGATCACCATCGCAGGAAATCTGCGCGAGATGCTGCGGCGGATCGTGCCCGCGAACGATGCGCGCCCGCATCTGTCGACCCGCGTCCCAAGCCTTCTGGTGGAAGGGCTGACGCTTGCCGGAGCGTGACCTTGCGCTTTTGACCGAGGTGGCGCTGGAGGCGGGCAGGATCGCGCTCGGGTTCTGGCGGCAGTCGCCGAAAAGTTGGGACAAGGGCGACGGGCAAGGCCCGGTCACCGAGGCCGACATTGCCGTGGACGACATGCTGCGCGCCCGGTTGCTGGCGGCGCGCCCGACCTACGGCTGGCTGTCCGAAGAGTCCGAGGATGGCCCGGCCCGGCAGGGCGCGGCGCGGCAGTTCATCGTCGATCCGATCGACGGCACGCGCGCCTTCATGGCGGGAGAGACGTGTTTTGCCCATTCGCTCGCGGTTGCCGAGGCGGGGCGCGTGACGGCTGCGGTCGTCTACCTGCCTGCGCTCGACCGGCTTTACACGGCCTGCGCGCAGGGTCCCGCCCTTTGCGACGGCGAGCCGATCCTGGCCAGCGCATGCGCGGCGCTCGAGCGGGCCGATGTCCTCGCCACCGCCTCGACACTCGCGCCGCAGCACTGGCCGGGCGGGGTGCCGCAGGTGAAGCGCAGCTTCCGCGCCTCGCTCGCCTATCGGCTGTGTCTGGTTGCCGAGGGCAGGTTCGACGCCATGCTGACGCTTCGCGATGCGTGGGAATGGGACATTGCCGCAGGTGCGCTGATCTGCGAGCGGGCGGGTGCCGTCGTGACTGACCGGACGGGCGCGCCGCTGCGATTCAACGCGGTGCATCCGCAATCGGCGGGCGTTGTGGCCGCCGCGCCGGGGCTGCACGAGGCGCTGACAGCGCGCCTGCGCTAGGCAAAGCCCGACTTTTCATCAGGCGCTCGAAGCAGCGACCGGCATCGCCGGTCGCTTCTGGCCTTTTGCAAGGATGAACGCGTCAGCTGCGCGGCTTTTTCGGTGGCACGAAGCGCTTGCTGGTGTCCGACGGGTCGGTGGGCCGGGGCGCGGGCTTTTTCGCGAAGGCGGGCTTGTGGGTCTTGCTGCCTGCCGCGCGGAACGGCTTTGCGGGACCGGACCGCTCGGTCGTCTGGCGCGCATCTCCGTCGCCTTTTGCCTTCCAGCGCGGCTTCTTCGCATCGCCGTCTTCGCGCTTCGCATAGTGCGCTCCGCCTTCGGCGCGTTTCGGGGCCGGGCTGCGCTCGGTCGTCTCGCGCTTGACATAGGGCTTCGCCGCGCCCTCGGCGGGTTTGCCATAGGGCTTGGCATCGGCGCGCTTGGCGAAGGTGCGCGGTGCATCCTCGCGCTTGGCATAGGGCTTTGCCGCAGGCCGCGCCGCATAGGGCTTGGGCGGGCTGTCCTCGCGCCGGACGTAGGGCTTGCGCGCTGCGGGGGCGGCGTCGTCGCGTTTCGGATAGGGCTTGCGGTCGGGGTCATAGGGCTTGCGCGCCGGGGCCTCGCTGCGTGGCGGTGGTGCTTCGTCCTCGCGCGGCGGTTTGGGGGTGTAGGGTGCCTTCTCGGGCCGGTCGGCGCGGGGCTCGTAGGGCTTGGCCTCGCGCGGTTTTGCGCGGGGCTTGACCGGCGCATCGAGGTTCGGCTCGCCCGCGATACGGCGCAGCGTGACGCCCGGCTCCATCTCGGTCGTGTCGCCGAAGCGGCCGGCGTCGGCCACGGCGATCTGCACGAAGGTCTCGTCCTCCTGTACGCGGATCGCGCCGATGCTGTCCTTGGTAATGCCGCCCGCATCGCAGATCTTGGGCAGAAGCCAGCGCGCCTCGGCGCGGCCCGCACGCCCGACCGAGATCGAGAACCAGACCGAGGCGCCGAATTCGGCGCGCGGGGCCGGGGCCTTCACGGGGCCAGCGGTCGTATCCATCAGCTCTTCCGGGGCCGAGCGCCCCTCGCGCCACAGCCGCACGAAGGCGGCAGCGGCCTGTTCGGCACCGACACGCCCGAGGATGTCGGCCACGACCTGCCGTTCGTCTTCTGCGACCGGCTGGTGCAGGGCCGCGTGGTCCAGCAGGCGCACCTCGTCCTTGGCGCGCACCTCGTCCGCGGACGGGGCCTTGGCCCATTCGGCGACGACCTTGGCCCCTTGCAGCAGGCGCTGCGCCTTCTTGAACTCGGCCGGGGTCACGATCAGCGCCGAGACGCCCTTGGACCCTGCGCGCCCCGTCCGGCCCGAGCGGTGCAGCAGCGTCTCGGAGTTTGCGGGAAGATCCGCATGGATCACAAGGTCGAGCCCGGGCAGGTCGATCCCGCGCGCGGCCACGTCCGTCGCGATGCAGACGCGCGCGCGCCCGTCGCGCAGACTTTGTAGCGCCGAGGTCCGTTCCTGCTGGCTGAGTTCGCCCGACAGTGCCACCGCCTGAAAACCGCGATTGGCCATGCGCGCGTAGAGGTGGTTCACGTTCACACGCGTCTTGCAGAACACGATGGCGGACCGCGCCTCGTAGAAGCGCAGGATGTTGAAGATCGCGTGCTCGCGGTCGCGGGTGCTGACGTTGAGCGCGCGGTACTCGATGTCGACGTGCTGGCGCGCTTCGCCCTGGGTCTGCACGCGCAGCGCGTCACGCTGGAAGTCCTTTGCCAGCGCCGCGATGGCGGGCGGCACGGTGGCCGAAAACATCATCGTGCGGCGTTCGGGCGGAGCCGCTGCCAGGATGAACTCGAGGTCCTCGCGGAAGCCGAGGTCGAGCATCTCGTCTGCCTCGTCCAGTACCGCCGCGCGCAGGCCCGACAGGTCGAGCGAGCCGCGGTCGATGTGGTCGCGCAGGCGGCCCGGGGTGCCAACGACAATATGCGCGCCGCGATCCAGCGCGCGCTTTTCGGTGCGGTAGTCCATGCCGCCAACGCAGGTCGCGATCTGCGCCCCTGTCTCGGCGTACAGCCAGTCAAGCTCGCGCGCGACCTGAAGCGCCAGCTCGCGCGTCGGTGCGATGATCAGCGCCATCGGGGTGTCGGCAAAGAGCAGACGGTCGGCACCGCGCAGCAGGTCCGGCGCGATCGCCATTCCGAAGGCCACGGTCTTGCCCGAGCCGGTCTGTGCGCTGACCAGCGCGTCGCGGCCAGCCATCTCGGGGGCCAGCATTGCATCCTGCACGGGGGTGAGGGTTTCGTATCCGCGGGCGGCCAAAGCCAAGGCCAGCGGTGCGGCAATCGCATCGTTCATGTCGGTTCCATACATCAAAGGGGGGCATGCCATGTGCCCGTGGACAGGCGTCCATTCCCCTTCGCAGCCGGGCCTCCTCGCCCGGTCTGCCCCGGATGTGCGGAGCCTCGGCTGCGCCCATACGCGCAAAAGCGCGACCTGTATAGCCCTTGCGCCCGGACCGGGCCATGACATGATCGTGCTGCACGATCAGGAGTGAACCCGCATGGCACAGGCCCGCACCGTCATCATCGAGGCCCATGGCGGGCCCGAGGCGATGAAGATCGTCGAGCGGGATGTGCCGCCACCCGGTCCCGGACAGGTCACGCTCGATCAGAAGGCGGCGGGCCTGAACTTCATCGACGTCTATCACCGCACCGGGCTTTACCCGATGCAGATGCCGCTGGCGCTTGGCGAGGAGGCGGCGGGTGTCGTCACGGCGGTGGGCGAGGGCGTGGCCCACCTGAAGGTCGGCGACCGCGTGGCCTATGCGGGCGGGCCGCCCGGTGCCTATGCGACGGCGCGCACCATGACCGCAGATCCTGTCTGCCTGCTGCCCGGCGCGATCTCGTTCGACGAGGGCGCTGCGATGATGCTCAAGGGGCTGACGGTGCAGTACCTCTTTCGCCGGACGGTCCCGCTGTCGCGCGGCGATACCGTCCTGTTCCACGCAGCCGCCGGCGGTGTCGGGCTGATCGCCTGCCAGTGGGCCGCGTCCGAGGGTATCCGCCTGATCGGGACTGCGGGTTCCGACGAGAAGTGCCGCCTTGCGCTGGAGCACGGTGCGGCGGAGTGCATCAACTACGCGAGCGGCGTCTTCGCGTCGCAGGTCAGGGACCTGACCGGCGGGAAAGGCGTGGATGTCGTGATGGACTCGGTCGGGGCCGCGACCTTCATGGGCTCGCTCGACTGTCTGCGCCCGCTCGGCATGATGATCTCGTTCGGGAATGCGTCCGGCAAGGTGCCGCCGTTCGACATCGGGCTGCTGGCCGCGAAGGGCTCGCTGAAGATCACGCGCCCGACGATGTTCACGCATACGGCTGATCCGGTGACCAACCGGCAGATGGCGGACGACCTTTTCGCCAAGGTCACATCGGGGGCTGTCCGCATCCGCATCGACCAGCGCTTCGCTCTGGCAGACGTGGCCGACGCGCATCGCGCGCTCGAGGCTCGCACGACAACCGGCTCGACCATCCTGACGATGTGATCCTAGTGCCTTGACCCTTGGGGGGCTTTGGCTAGGGTGCCCGCAGAAAACCGGAGCCTCCGCATGACCCAGAAGCTGCATCTCGTGTTTGGCGGCGAACTCATCGATCCGACGAAGACCGCGTTTAAGGACGTCGCGGCGATCCACATCGTCGGAATCTACCCCAACTACGCCGAAGCCTTCCTCGCCTGGAAAGCCGAAGCGCAGCGGACGGTGGACAATGCCCACATGCGCTATTTTATCGCCCACCTTCACCGCCTGCGCGAGGAAGAGAGCGCGGGTTCGGCATCGGCCGATCCGTTCGGGGCCTGACCGCCGCTGGACATGGCGCAGAACCCCGGCTTTTTCGACAGGTTGCTCGGCCGGGAAAGGCACTCGGTCGGGCCGGGCGACTGGCCCGCCCGTCCCGACGGGGCGCTCGTCTGGCTGCATGTGCCGGGGCCGCGCAGCCGAAGCGCGATGCGCGAGCTTGCCCGGCGACTCGCGACCGAGGAAGGCGTCAAGGTCGTCTTGACCGGCGACGAGGGCGGACAGCCCGCCGCAGGGATCGTGCCGGTCGCCCTTCCCGATGAGGGCAACGCAGGGGCGTTTCTCGATCACTGGCGGCCCGACGTCGCGGTCCTTGCCGAAGGCACCGTCCTTGCGCCTTTCGTGATCGAGGCGGGCCGGCGCAAGATCCCCCTGGTGATGGTCGAGGGCCGGGTTCCGTCACTGGTTGTCGGTCGGCGGTGGCACTGGCCGGGCGAGTTGCGCGGGCTGCTCGGGCGGTTTGCCCGGATCGTCGTGGTCGACGAGGCGGCGGCGCGGCTTTTCCGCCGCAGGGGCGCGTCCGAACAGGTCCTGCGGATCGAGGGCCGCATGGAAGGGGGATCGAGCGTGCTGCCCTGTACCGAGGCCGAGCGCAGCGCCCTTGTCCGGCAGTTCCAGACCCGCCCGGTCTGGCTGGCCGTCGGAGTGACCGCGCCCGAGGACGCCGCGGTGATCGCGGCCCATCGGGCGGCGCTGAGGGTCGCGCACCGCCTGCTTCTGATCTTCGTGCCGGACGACCCGGAACGGGCCGAGGCCGTGGCCCACCTGATGTCCGAGGGAGAGGGCTGGACGGTAGCGCGCCGCAGCGCCGACGAGGAACCCGACGAGGAAACCGAGGTTTTCCTGGCCGAAGGCGTGCAGGAACTCGGTCTCTGGTATCGGCTTGCCCCGGTTACTTTCCTCGGCGGCACGCTTCTGGGCGAGGGAAGCACGCGCAGCCCGTCCGAGGCGGCGGCGCTGGGCTCGGCGATCCTGCACGGTCCCCGTTGGGGCGACTGGTCGGATGCCTTCGCGCAACTTACCGAGGCGCGCGCGACCCGGCTCGTGCATGCGCCGGGCGATCTGGCCGAGGGGCTGGCCGACCTTCAGGCCCCCGACCGCGTTGCTCGCCTGGCGCAAGGGGCATGGGCCGCCTCCTCGGCCGGGACCGAGACCACGGACCGGGTGATCGCCCTGTTGCGCGACCTGATGGGCGCCCGCGCATGAGGCCGCCCGCGTTCTGGCACACGCCACCCGACAGCCCTGCTCTTGCGGCGCGGCTGCTGGCCCCGCTTGGGCGGGTCTACGGCGCGATGACGGCGCGGCGTTTGCAGCGCGTCGGCTACAAGGCGCGCGTGCCGGTGATCTGTGTCGGCAACCTGAACGTCGGCGGCACCGGCAAGACACCCACCTGCATCGCGTTGATCGAGCGTCTGGCCGCGCGCGGGCTGGTGGCGCAGGTCGTCTCGCGTGGCTACGGCGGGACCGAAACGGGGCCGGTTGTGGTCGATCCGGCCCGGCACGGCGCGGCCGACGTGGGCGACGAGCCGCTGCTGCTTGCGGCTTTCGCGCCGGTGGTCATCGGTCGCGACCGGGCCGCCGCAGTCCGTCTTACCGAATCGAACGGCGCAGGGGTGATCCTGCTGGACGACGGGTTTCAGAACCCGTCGGTGATCAAGGACCTGTCGCTTGTCGTTGTCGATGCCGTCCAGGGCTTCGGCAACGGGCTGTGCCTTCCGGCCGGTCCGCTGCGCGAACCTGTCGAGGTCGGTCTTTTGCGCGCAGACTTCGTCTTGTCCGTTGGCGATCCGGCGGCGCAGGCCGCCTTCGCTGCCCGTTGGGGCGGAGCAATCGCGGCCCCGCGCCTGACGGGGCGGCTCGAGCCCGTCCGCACGGGCCTGTCGCTTGGCGGCGAGCGCGTGATTGCCTTTGCCGGCATCGGACAGCCCGAGAAGTTTTTCGCGACGCTTCGGGCCGAGGGGGCCGACATCCTGCGGGCCGAGGCGCTTGACGATCATCAGGCGCTGTCCGAGACGCTGATGCTTCGGCTCGAGGCAGAGGCCGCACTGGCTGGCGCGCAGCTTGTCACCACTGAAAAGGACGCGACGCGGCTTCCTGCGTCGTTCCGCGGCAAGGTACTGGTTCTGCCGGTCAGGCTGCGGATCGACGACTGGTCGGCGCTTGACGCGGCCCTGGCGCGCCTTTTGCCCTGACGTCCACTGCGGGAACAGATGGACAGGCGGCAGGTTGACCGCGCCCGTACCCAAAGGCCGTTCCCATGCCTAACCCGATGTATTCACCCGCAGCCGTCCTCGGGCCTGCTCCGTCCGCCGTCCTGCCCGAGCGCCGTCCGCGCATCGGGTCCGTGGCGCAGGTGCTTGGCCTTGCCACGCATTACCACGACCGCGGAGAGGGGGCGCCCGTGGTCCTGCTGCATGGCAATGGCGGGTTGGGCGAGGAGATCCTTGGCGCGTTCCCCGACGTTCCCGGGCTGCGCTGGATCGCCCCCGACCGTCCGGGCTATGGCTTCAGCGAGCCCTTGCCGCCGGGCTGTGCCGGTCCGATCAGCCAGGCGGCCTGGCTTGGGGCCTTTCTGGCCGAGCTTGGGCTGGAACGCGCCCATCTGGTCGGCCACTCGATCGCGGCGGGCAGCGCGCTTGTGCTGGCCGCGGCCATGCCAGACCGGATCGCGCGGCTGACGCTGCTTGCGCCGTTCTGCCGCCCGACGCCGCATCGCTGGATGCCTGGCCTGCGGCTCGCGACCGCGCCGCTGGTGGGGCCGCTCGTCCGCTCCGTGGTCGTTCCGCCGCTGGTGCGGGCCATGCGCGGGCGGCTGATCGCAAAGATCGTCAGCCCGGCCGACCCGCCCCCCTGGCTGCGGGATTTTCCCGTCTCGCACGCGGTCCGCCCCGAGGCGGTTCGGACGATGGGGGCCGAGTTGCGGGCCTTCAACGCAGGGATGGAACGCATCCAGCCGCACCTGCACCTGTCGCAGCCTGTCCGTGTCCTGCACGGCCAGCGTGACCTGACCGCCGACCCCGCGTGGCATCTGCCCTGGTTGCGGGCAAAAGCACCCCGGCTGAGCTGCCGCATCGTCGCGGGGGCCGGGCATGCGCTGCATCATCAGGTGCCGGAACTTGCGCTCGACACGATCCGGCAGGCTGCCTGAACCTTACGCCTTGTGCTGTCCCAGCCGGGGAGAGGGGCGGTCGAGGTCCAGTTCCGCGTCGGAGAACACAAACGGGGATCGCACGCCCGGCACCCCGTCCGGTGCGATCTGCATGCCACGATGCACGACCTGCGGGTCGGCAAAAACTTCGGCCATGTCGTTGATCGGTCCGGCGGGAACGCCCTCGGCCTCGCAGGCGGCCAGAAGGTTGGCCTTGGTCCACTGGCGCGTCGCGGCGGTCAGCGCGGCCGTCAGCGGCGCCCGGTTGGCAACTCGGGACGCGTTGTCACAATAGTCTGGCGCCGTGGCGAGGGCTTCGAGGTTCAGGATGCGGCACAGCCGCGCGTATTGGGCATCGTTCCCGGTAGCGATGATGATCCAGCCATCGGCGCAGTCGAACACCGCATAGGGGGCGAGGTTGGGATGCGCGTTGCCCAGCTTCCCGGGCGGCGTCCCCGTGGCGAGGTAGTTCATCGCCTGGTTCGCGGTGATGGCGGTCGCTACATCCATCAGCGCCATGTCGATGTGCTGGCCGCGCCCGGTCCCGGCGCGCTGGTGCAGGGCTGCGAGGATGGCGGTCGTCGCATAGACACCCGTGAATAGGTCGGCCACAGCGACGCCAGCCTTCATCGGCTGGCCGTCGGGCTCGCCGGTGACGCTCATCAGTCCGGCCATGCCCTGAATGATGTAGTCGTATCCCGCGCGGTGCGCGTAGGGGCCGGTCTGGCCGAAGCCGGTGATCGAGCAGTAGATCAGCCGGGGATTCGCTTCGGTGAGAGAGGCGTGGTCCAGTCCGTACTTGGCCAGCCCGCCGACCTTGAAGTTCTCGATCAGGATGTCGGCGTCGGCGGCAAGACGGCGGACGGTCGCTTGTCCCTCGGGCGTGCGGAAGTCGCAGACGACCGAGCGCTTGCCCCGGTTGGTCGCATGGAAATAGGCGGCCGCCCGCTCTCCGTCATGCTCGATGAAGGGCGGGCCCCACTTGCGGGTATCGTCGCCTTCGGGTGCCTCGACCTTGACGACATCGGCGCCAAGGTCGGCCAGTGTCTGCCCCGCCCATGGGCCCGCAAGGATGCGGGCCAGTTCGACGACCTTCAGCCCCGCGAGCGGACCCGCCACGTCAGCCAAGCTTTGCGTCGAGGATCGCACGCAGGTCGTCGTAGCTCATGTTGCCGTGCTTCTCGCCGTCGATGATCAGGGTTGGCGTGCCGTCGACCTGATCGGTGGTCGTCGTCTCCTCGAAGCGGGCGACCATGGCCTGGGCCATCGTCGCATCGTTCAGGCAGGCATCGAGCGTCGCATCGTCCATTCCCGCCGTCCGCCCGATTGTCCGCAGGTTCTCGACCACCACGGCGGGGTCGTCGGACGCGGCCCATTCGGCCTGCTCCTCGAACAGGATGCCCGAGATGCCGAAATACCGCGTCTCGCCGCCGCAGCGGGCGACCATCGCGGCCCAAAGGCCGTAGCGGTCGAAGTAGACCTCACGGAAGATGAACTTGACCTTGCCCGTGTCGATGTAGTCGGCCTTCAGATTGCGGAAGACGTTGGCATGGAACGTCGCGCAGTGCGGGCAAGTGTACGAGGCATACTCGATCAGGGTGATCGGCGCGTCCGCGTCGCCAAGGACCATGTCCGGCACGGCGGGCAGTTCAGCCGTCTCGGGCGTCTCCTGCGCCTGCGCCGTGAAGCCCGACAGATCGGTCTGCGCGGGTCCGCGCACCGGTCCAATCCAGAGCGCCGCGCCGAGCGCCAGCAGCACCGCCGCCACGGCCAGTCCGAGTTTCTTTGCCATCTGGTGCCTCATGTTGCCTTGGTCCGCATCAGGAAGTTGCGTGTGATCGTTTCGATGGCCGTCCGCAAGCCTTCGTCGGCCACGCCCTGCGCTGTCGCCTGCGCCTGTGCCACGATCGCGGGGTCGGCGGCAGGCGTTGCTTTCGGCGCGGGCGCAAACTGCGCCTGTCCCTCGGCAAAGCCCGTGGGCGCGGTCTGCGTGACCATGATCCGTGAGATTGCGTTGTAGCCGTAACAAGCGTTCACGCGCTCGCGCAGTTTCGGCAACTGCATCTGGACAACGGGGGCCTCGGCCGACGTGGTCAGCAGGGTCAGCGTCGCCCCGAACCCGTCGCGCGCATAGCCGATCTTGACCGGCCTTGTTGTGCGGGCAAGGTCATCGCCCGCGATCTCGGCCCAATGCGTCAGCAGGCGCGACACCGCGAAGCCCCGCTTCTCGCCAACGCTGCGGACCTTGTCCGAGACGAGGCCGCAGGCGGGCTCGAACCCGCGCTGGCGGCGGGCGGGGGTGGTGCCGGGCTGGGGCGCGCGCGTCATCTGGTGCCTGTTGCTGACGCCGCTATTCTAGAAGGTGGCGGGGCGGACGCCAGTCCCATGGCGGGGCGGGGGGCATAAAGATTGCGTGACGCTGATTTGGCCGAGACCCTGCTTGGCTGGTACGACCGGCATGCCCGCGTCATGCCATGGCGCGTTGGCCCGGCCGAGCGGGCAGCGGGCGAGCGGCCCGATCCCTACCGGGTCTGGTTGTCCGAGGTGATGTTGCAGCAGACCACGGTCGCGGCCGTGCGCGACTATCACCGTCGGTTCGTCGCGCGCTGGCCGGATGTGCGGGCGCTGGCAGCGGCTGAGGATGCCGAGGTCATGGCCGCCTGGGCGGGGCTCGGCTACTATGCGCGGGCGCGCAACCTGTTGGCCTGCGCGCGGGCGGTTGTGCGCGACCATGACGGGCACTTTCCGCAGACGGGGGACGGATTGCTGCGGCTGCCGGGCGTCGGCCCCTATACAGCCGCAGCCATCGCGGCCATCGCTTTTGACGAGCCCGCAACCGTCGTGGACGGCAATGTCGAGCGGGTGATGGCGCGGATGTTCCGCGTCGAGACGCCCCTTCCCGCAGCGAAACCCGCGCTGGCGCAGCTTGCGGCAACCCTGACGCCCAAGCATCGGGCAGGGGACTACGCGCAGGCCGTGATGGACCTTGGGGCCACGATCTGCGCGCCGCGCAACCCGGCCTGCGGCATCTGTCCCTGGTGGCAGGCCTGCGAGGCGCGGGCTGCGGGTGTTGCCGCCGACCTGCCGCGCAAGGCTGCGAAAGCGGCAAAGCCCGTCCGGCGGGGCGGCCTGTGGATCGCGCGGCGCTCCGACGGGGCATGGCTGCTCGAGACGCGGCCCGCGAAGGGCCTGCTCGGCGGGATGCTGGGCTGGCCCGGAACCGACTGGGACGGTGCGGGCGGGCCTGCGCCCCTGGACGCGACCTGGCAGGCTGCGGTCGGCGAGGTGCGCCACACCTTTACGCATTTCCACCTGCATCTCGACATCGCGGTGGCGAGCGTCGGCATGACGGCGGAACCGCGTCGCGGCGAGTTCATCTCGCCAGCCGCGTTCCGCCCCTCGGCGCTGCCCACGGTCATGCGGAAGGCGTTCGATCTGGCCTCGACGGCCTTTGCGGCGGGTTGAGTCGCGCACCCTGCGGGGTATGCTGGCGGGCATGTCTGACACGGAACACCCTGTCGACCGTAGGTCCCTTGCGGCGGCGCTGCCCTTCTGGGCCTCGCTCGGGCTTGTGCCTGTGGTGGTGCTTGCGGCCGTTCAGGGGGGCTGGACGATCGTGCTCGTGCCGCTGGCGGCCTGGGGGCTTTTCAGCCTGCTGGATGCGCTGGGCGGCCCCGAGGAGGCGAATCCCGATCCCGCCACGCCCGAGGCGTCGCTGGTCTGGCACCGCCTGATCACGCTCGTCTGGTTTCCGGTGCAGGCAGCACTGCTGGCCTGGCTTCTGTGGCATGTGCCCCAAGCAGACCTGTCGGGCGCAGAGCGTCTGGGCATCTTCTTCGGGATGGGGGTCCTGTCGGGGACGGTGGGCATCACCTATGCCCACGAGTTGATGCACCAGAAGCCTGCGGCCGAGCGGTGGCTGGCCGATCTGCTTCTAGCCAGCGTGCTTTACTCGCATTTCCGGTCAGAGCATCTGCGCGTTCACCACATCCACGTTGGCACGCCGCGCGACCCAGTGACGGCGCGCTATAACGAGGGATTCCACCGCTTCTTTCCACGCGTCCTGTGGCAGTCGGCCGTGTCGTCCTTTGCGGCCGAGCGAGCGATGCTGGAGCGGCGCGGCCTGCCGGTCTGGCGCCGCAGCAATCCGTTCTGGCGCTATGGCGCGCTTCAGGCCGCGTTCGTGATGGGGGCGCTGGCGCTTGGCGGGTGGGTCGGTCTGGGCCTGTTCCTGTGGCAGGCGGCCGTCGCAATCTGGCAGCTGGAGCTTGTGAACTATGTCGAGCACTACGGCCTGACGCGCCAGAAGCTGCCCGGCGGGCGCTATGAACACGTCCAGCCGCACCACAGCTGGAACTCGGACCGTCGCGCCTCGAACTGGTTGCTCATCAACCTCGCGCGGCATTCGGACCACCACGTCAGGCCCGACCGGCGCTTTCCGCTGCTGCAGAGCTATGCCGACACGACAGCGCCGCAACTGCCCTATGGCTATCCGGTGATGACCGCGATGGCGCTTGTGCCGCCGGTCTGGCGGCGGGTGATGAACCGGCGTGTCCGCGCTTGGCGCAGGCGGCACTACCCCGCCGTGACGGACTGGTCGATGTCGGCCTGAGCGCCCGCGATCAGCATTGTACCGTCGCGGCCCGCGATCCGCACGGACACGATCGCGCCCTCGGTCTGGTCGGTCGCAAAAGCCACCTCGGCGAATTGCTCGGTCCGCCCCATGCGGGGGCCTTCGGTCAGCACTTGGTGCAGCCTGCCCTGCTGGGCAGTCAGGTGTCGCGCAAGGGCCTTGTCGCCCGCCGCCCGCAGCCGGGCCGCGCGGGCGCGGATGGTCGGGCCGTCAAGCTGAGGCATCCGCGCGGCGGGGGTGCCCTGGCGCGCGCTGAACGGAAAGACATGCAGGAATGTCAGCCCGCAGTCCTCGACCAGACGCAGCGAGTTGGCGAACATCGCTTCGGTCTCGGTCGGGAAGCCCGCGATGATGTCGGCCCCGAAGATCATGTCCGGGCGCAACCGTCGCGCCTCGTCGCAGAAGCGGATCGCATCGTGGCGCAGGTGACGGCGTTTCATCCGCTTCAGGATCAGATCGTCGCCATGCTGCAGTGACAGATGAAGATGCGGCATGAGCCGGAGTTCGGTCGCGATCGCCTCCATCAGGGCGGGATCGGCCTCGATGCTGTCGATGCTGCTGATCCGCAGGCGCGGCAGGTCCGGGACAAGGCGCAAGATCCGCAGCACCAGATCGCCCAGACGCGGCGTCCCGGGCAGATCGCCGCCCCACGAGGTCAGATCGACCCCGGTCAGCACGACCTCGTTGAAGCCCTTGTCGACCAGCCGCCGGATCTGCTCGACCACGACGCCCGCGGGAACCGAGCGGGAATTGCCCCGGCCGTAGGGTATGATGCAGAAGGTGCAGCGGTGATCGCAGCCGTTCTGCACCTGCACATAGGCGCGGTGGCGGCCGAAGCCGTCGATCAGGTGGCCCGCCGTCTCGCGCACCGACAGGATGTCGTCGACCTGCACGCGCTCGGTCGTGCCGATCAGATCGGGCGCGCGCAGCGCGGCCCATGTGGCGGGCTGCATCTTTTCGGTATTGCCGATCACCTTCGTGACCTCGGGCATCGCGGCGAAGGTCTCGGGCTCGGTCTGTGCCGCGCAGCCGGTGACGATCAGCGTGGCGGTCGGGTGTGCGCGGCGCAGGTGCCGGATCTCCTGGCGCGCCTTGCGAACCGCCTCGGCGGTGACCGCGCAGGTGTTGACGACGACCACATCCGTCAGCCCTGCGGCAAGCTCCTTCATCGCCTCGGTCTCGTAGGCGTTCAGGCGGCAGCCGAGCGTGGAAAAGACCGGCGCGTTCATGCGTGGGCGGCAAGGAAGGCGGGTGACAGGACGCCGTCGAATACATGCGCGGTCGGGCCGGTCATCCAGACCCCGTCCTCGCGCCAGTCGACGTCGAGCGCGCCGCCGTCGAGATCAAGCGTCACGCGCCGCCCCGTCAGCCCGCGCAGGTGCGCCGCCACCGCCGTCGCGCAGGCGCCCGAGCCGCAGGCGAGGGTGATGCCCGTGCCGCGTTCCCACACGCGCAGACGCAGCCGGTCAGGCGCGGTGACCGAGGCGAACTCGACATTCGTGCCTTCGGGGAACAGAGGGTCGTGTTCCAGTGCCACCCCGCGCGCGGCAAGGTCCACCGCCTCGGCATCGGCCACGAAGGTCACGCAATGGGGGTTGCCCATGCCCACCGCCACGGGATCGCCGGGCAAGGGCAGGTGCAGCGTATCGACCGGGCGCGCGAGGGGCACCTCGGCCCAGTCGCGTTGCGGCTGGCCCATGTTGACGCTGACCAGCCCGTCAGGGCCGCGCACGGCGACAAGACGCCCGCGCATCGTCCGGAGCGACAGTACGTCCGCGCCGGTCTGGCGCAGGATGTGGTCCGCCACGCAGCGGGTCGCGTTGCCGCAGGCCCCGGCGCGGGTGCCGTCGGCGTTCCAGAACTGCAGGGCGATGTCGGCATCCGCATCGTCCACGATCTCGGCCAACTGGTCGAAACCGACGCCCCGGTTGCGGTCGCCTAGCGCCCGCGCCAGCGCAGGCGTCGTCACCCCGGCCCGCCCGCGCGAGTCGATCACGACGAAATCGTTGCCGAGCCCGTGCATCTTCATGAAGGGCAGGCCAAGAGGGCGCAGGGTGTCCATGGCCCGCGATATACGCGGCCCCCGGCGCTTTTGCCAGAGCGGGGCCATTTCGCCCTTGACCCCGCTGGGTGAAGTTCCTACGACACGCCGCAGTCGAGACATGCGGTCCTCGGCGGGCCGATGTCCCCGATCCTGCC
>JANPJD010000071.1:0-14906 GCA_031425325.1 Rhodobacterales bacterium
CCGAGATACCTGAATGGTTGCAGGAGATCATCCTGCGGGCGCTGGAGGTAGATCCGATGCGGCGCTATCAGACGGCGGCGCAGATGGCTTTCGACCTTGCCCATCCGCAACAGGTCACGTTGACCGGTCTTGCCCACAAGCTGAAACGTGACAGTTGGCTTCGGCGATGGGACCGTTGGTGGTTCATGCGCAAGATCAGGCGCTTCGATCCGCCGAAGTCTGTCGCGGCGCAGTTGGCGTCAATCCCGATCCTTGTGGTGGCGGTCGACGTCTCGCCCGAAGGTGAGGCGCTGGCCGGTGTCCTCCAGACTGCCGTCAAGCGAATGCTGATGATCGAGCCGGACGCAAGGATTGCCTGCGTCAATGTAATCAAAACAGCGCGCCTTGGGATCGACCAGGGCACGGACGATCATGGGAACAACCTGCATGTGATGCGCCTGGTCGCGCTCAAGGCCTGGTCCGAGGGCATCGACCTGCCGGACCACCGCATGACCTTTACGGTGCTGGAGCGGCCGGACCCGGCCAAGGCGATTCTTGATTATGCGATCGCAAACCATGTCGACCATATTCTGATGGGCGCGCGCGGCCATTCGACCACGCGGCGCTATCTTGGGTCAGTCTCGGCGCAGGTGGTGGCCGAGGCGCATTGCTCAGTCACCGTGATCCGGCTGCCGGAACGTCGCGAGGAGGTTGCCGACTGACGGCTCGGATACCTTACAGCATCCCCGCGACGGTGTCGGCACCGGCCGACATATCCTCGCCCACGCCGCCGATGGTGTTGCAGGCCGAAAGCGCCAAAAGGGCTGCGCCGATAAATGCGAACTTGTTCATTCGGCGAAACACGCCTTTCAAGGGGTTAGTGACGCCGTAGCCAGCAGATGTCCGGTGGGGGGACTTAGGCCGACAGCGGGATCGCCCTCTGGATTGCCCAGTTCAAGCATGCCCTCGCGATGAATGCCGGCCTTCAGGCGCTCTACAATACCAACCGCCTGATCGTGGCGCGGCAGGTGCGCTGCCCGCTGGCTAGAGCGCAGCATCAACCTTGTGTTGTTCCTGAACGGCCTGCCGGTGGATGGAATGCCCGGGCCGGAAGGCGCGGGCGATACTGATTTCCTTTGGGCAAAGTGCTAAGACAATGGGGCGCGCGGCGCTTGAGCAACTGAAGCCAGGCCGTCTTTCGTGATTGTGTTTCGAGATCACCTGAAGTCACGAACATCGCCTCGTTCTTTGCCGAGCGAAAGCTCGGTCGTGATGATCCTCGTAACGGTCGATTTTCCGGCGTTGCAGTTCGATCAGGCCGCGTCGAACAACATCGACCAAGCTGGCCAGCACGTCGCCATCGGAAGGATCGCCGCCCGCTTCCGCGAGGATCCGATCTGTCGCCCTCGCCACCCACTCTTCCCGAAGTGGATCCGCGGGGTTCCGCAAGATGCACAACTCCTCATCAGCACTTTGCAGGCGCTCTTGAAGATCAGTTTGGTCTTCCGGAGGGTGGGCGGCCAGCGCATCAGCGCTTCGCTTGTCAGACTTGGCCACGGTCGCACGAACGTGCTCGGTCAGCATCTCAAGCGAGATCGAGCTAGTCTTGCCATTCGATGCTGCCCCGGCTCTGGCCGCTGCGAACATCGCGTCCGCCTACACATCTTCGATTGCTTCGAAGGAGGCGGGCTTGCGCCTTGTCGGACGTTCCGAGCGACTTCTTGATGAAGCTCTTCCCAAGGATGTCGGCAACATCCAACGGCACTCTGCGGTAGTAGTGCCAGACAGGTCCGCGCTTCAGGAGATGGAGATCTGCCACGTCTTTCATACCTCGACTGTATACCACGATTGTGGCCAAAACCGGGAGGTAAGTGACTGAAACACCTAGTAGGCTAGTGATTTCGCCTACTTAGGAGGGATATGGTGGAGCCGAGGAGGATCGAACTCCTGACCTCTTGAATGCCATTCAAGCGCTCTCCCAACTGAGCTACGACCCCGTCACAACCAGCGGGCCTTGGGATTGCCCGCTGCGGCTCTTTACGGCAAGCGCGCAGGCGCGCGCAAGCCGGATTCTCGTCCCGTCGGCGAAATCAGACGTCTTCCTCGTCCGCGCCCACATCAGCCAGATCGTCGAGCGAAACGGTATCGTCCGCATCGTCTTCGAGCAGATCCTCGTCAAGGTCTGCGTCGTCCGCGACACCGGCCTCGACCAGCCCGTCTTCGGCCTCGAGATCGTCGACGAGCACCTCGTCGTCCTTCTCGGGCAGCGGGCGTGCGATCACGACCGACGCGGCCTTGCGGCGCGCAGTCTCGATGTCCACGACCTCGCCCGTGTAGGGGCTGACGATCGGGGTCTTGCGGAGGTCGTAGAAGCGCTTGCCGGTGGTCGGGCAGATACGCTTGGTGCCCCATTCTTCCTTGGGCATGGTGATCCCTTCGAATGCTGTCCAGATCGGAAAGTCGGTCGCTTGCCACAGGCGCGGGGGAGTGTCAAAGGCTTTCGCCGGACGGGCCTCTCAAGGAACATCCCGAGGGCTTTTCAGCGCGCCTTAAACCGTTACCCTTAGGGCCAGGATAGGAACGCGATGCCGACACTGCCCGGCTTTCCCCCAGTCGAGATCACGCTGCGCCGCACCGCTCGTGCGCGACGCTTTTCGTTGCGCGTCTCGCGTCTGGACGGGCGGGTCACGCTGTCCTTGCCGCCGCGCGCGGCGCTGGCCGAAGCGATGGCCTTCGCGCGCGACCAGGAGCAGTGGATTCGCGACGCCCTGTCCGCGGTCGCGCCGCCCCCCCCCGTAGCTCTGGGCTCGGTGATCCCGGTCGAGGGGCGCATGCTGCGTCTCGAACAGACGAACGGCGGTGCTGTCCGACAGGATGGCGACGCCTTGCTGATCCCCGGCGATGCGGCGCGTGCCGGTGTGCGCGCGGCTGCCTTCCTGCGGATGCTCGCGCGCAACAGGCTCTCATCGGCAAGCGATCGGTATGCCGCCCTCGTCGACCGACGCTTTTCGCGCATCACGCTGCGCGACACGCGATCTCGCTGGGGATCATGTACGGTCGACGGGGCGCTCATGTATTCGTGGCGCCTTGCAATGGCCCCGCCCGAGGTGCTCGACTACGTTGCCGCCCACGAGGTCGCGCATCTGGTCGAGATGAACCACGCCCCGGCCTTTTGGGCGGTGGTGCGTCGCCTGCGGCCCGGCTTCGCGGCCGAACGTGCCTGGCTTCGGCGCGAGGGAGGCAGCCTGCACGGCTATCGCTTTGGCGGCACCGGGGATTGACGGACCGGCAGGCGAGTGCTTGGCTCCGGCCATGCTCTCGTCCTCCCGCCCTCCGGACCTGACGCTTGCGGCGCATGACAGGGTGTTCCGCAGCCTGCGGACACAGGTCATGCACGGAGAGCTTGCCCCGGGGCAGTCCCTTACCCTCCGGGGCATCGCGAAAAGCTTCGACGTGTCGATGACCCCCGCGCGCGAGGCCGTGCGTCGGCTGGTGGCCGAGGGGGCGCTGACGCTGTCGTCGTCAGGTCGCATCTCGACCCCGGCGCTGAGTCCCGACAGGATCGAGGAGCTGGCATCGATCCGCGCCCTGCTCGAGCCGGAACTCGCCTCGCGCGCTTTGCCACGGGCCCATTTCGCGCTGGTCGAACGGCTCAAGGCAATCAACGCCGCGAATGCCGAGGCCGTGGCCAAGCAGGATGCGGTGGCCTACATCCGCACCAACCTAGAGTTCCACCGCACCCTCTATCTGCGGGCGCAGGCCCCCGCGATGCTGGCGATGACCGAGACGGTCTGGTTGCAACTCGGCCCGACAATGCGGGCGCTTTATGCCCGCCTGCGGCGCAACGAGCCGCCGCAGCACCACCGAACCATCCTTGCCGCGCTCAAGGCGGGTGACGAGCCGGGCCTTCGGCTTGCGATCCGAACGGACGTCACGCAGGGTCTGCGGCATCTGGCGGGATGACCATGACCGAACGCGACAGTCCGAACCCCGTGTCCGTTCCGCTGGCGAAGGCCTATCGGTTGCTCAATCACGGCCCGACCGTCCTCGTCACGACCGCAGACGGCACCCGGCGCAACGTGATGGCCGCAGCCTGGGCAATGCCGGTGGACTTCGACCCTCCGAAGATCGCCATCGTGGTCGACGCCTCGACCCTGACCCGGCGGATGGTCGAGGCGACGGGCCGCTTCGGGCTGACGGTGCCCTGCGTGGCGTCGCTCGATCTGACCAACGCCGTCGGATCGGTCTCGGGGGACGATGTCGACAAGTTCGAACGCTGGTCGATCGGCGTTTTGCCGGACGCGCCCGACACCCCACCGCGTCTGACGGCCGGGGTCGCCTGGCTCGATTGCCGCGTGATCGACGAGCCAGGAATCGCTGCCCGGCACGATCTGATCCTGGCGCACGTCACAGCCGCCTGGGCCGATCCCCAGGTCTTTTCGGACGGCCATTGGCAAAGCCGAAGCGACGATCTGCGGACGATTCACCATGTCGCAGGCGGAACCTTCTTTGCGGCCGGACCGCTTCTTTCTGCCCGCCCGATGGACTGAGACCGGGCAGACCAAACCTTGAAGGGAACCCTTGCCGATGCGCCTTTTGCTGATCGCGACCGCCAGCCTGCTCGCCGCCTGCGCGCCGCCGGTGGATACCCTTCCGCCTCTGGCCGCAGAGACGCCGCAGCAGTCCTTGCCCGATGCATGCGGGGCAGCCGGGCTTCAGGTGCTTGTCGGTCAGGACGTCGCCCTGTTCGAGTCGCAGGCTCGGACCGGACCCACCCGGATCATCCGTCCCGGCCAGACGGTCACGATGGACTATTCGCCCGAGCGCCTGAACGTCGCGGTGGACGGAAGCGACCGTATCACGCGGATCAGTTGCGGCTAAGGCGCGTCAAAGCCGATAGGCGCTGTGACAGGCGCGGCAGGACCCGCCAATGGCACCCATGCCTGCCTGAACCGTCTCGAGGCTCGACGGGTCGAGCGCCTCGGCACCGACCAGGAGGGCCTCGGACTTCGCGACGAAGTCGTCCCAGTTGGTCCAGATCTCGGGCTTCGCTTCGGACTTTGGATCGGTCGCCTGCGGCTCGAACTTGGCGGGCGCCTCGGCCGCGGCGGCGGCAAGCGCAACTTTCGCGGCCTCGGCCGCAGCGGCGTCGAACGGCGTCTTGCCGGTGGCCATGTCGCCCAGCACCTTGGTGTTCGCCGCAACGACGCCCATCAGCGCCTGCCGGGCCTTGACCTGCGGGTCCTGAACCCCCTCTGCAGCAAAGGCAGCCCCCGCGATCAGCACAAAGACAACGGCGGCGCTCTGGCTCAGTCTGTTCATGCAGCTTCTCCTGTTGGGTCAGAAGACAGTAACCGCGACAGGACGTCGCGATAGTCAAATCTTCGCAAGCTGACGGACAAGCAGCTTACCCCCGTTGCAGCAGCCGCAGGACCTCGAGGCTGGCATAGCCATCGGGCACCAGTCCCTGGGTGCGCTGGAACGCGCGCACCGCCGCGATGGTGTTGGGGCCGATCTTGCCGTCGACCGCGCCGGGGTCGAAGCCTTGCGCCGCCAGACGCGTCTGCAACTCGATCCGCTCGTCCAGCCGCAGGACGCGGTCCTCGCGCGGCCATGCGGCCCGGATCGGCCCGCCGCCGCGCAGCCGGTCCGACAGATGGCCGACCGCGATCACATAGGCATCGGCGGTGTTGTAGCGCTCGATCGCGTGAAAGTTGGCGAAGATGAGGAAGGCCGCCCCCCTCGCTCCGGCGGGCAGCAGCACCGAACCCGACCCGTGGTCAGGCAGCGTGCCTTCGACGGCGCGCAAGCCCAGCGCACGCCATTCGGCCACACTCTTGCGGATGCGCTCGCCGGTCTGACCGTAGTCGAACGCCTCGGGCAGGACGACCTCGACGCCCCAGGGCATCCCCCGTGTCCAACCAGCCTTTGCAAGATAGGCTGCAGCCGAAGCAAGGGCATCGGCCGGATCGTCACCCCAGATGTCCCGCCGCCCGTCCCCGTCGAAATCGATCGCCGTCTCGAGCCACGACGTCGGCATGAACTGCGTATGCCCCATCGCCCCGGCCCAGCTGCCGCGCAACGACGGCAGGTCCGTCTCGCCAGTCTGCAAGATCCGAAGCGCCGCAATCAGTTGCCCCTCGAAGAAGGCGCGTCGCCGCCCGTCATAGGCCAGTGTGGCCAGCGCATCCACGACGGGAACATCGCCCCGGAATGTGCCGAACGCGCTCTCCAGCCCCCAGATCGCGACCACGACTTCGCGTTCAACCCCATGCGCGGCCTCGATCCGCGCCAGCAGGTCGACGCGCCGGTCCAGCGCGGCCCGCCCTGCCGCGATGCGCTGCTCCGAGACGGCCGTGTCGAGGTAGTCCCAGATCGCCTTGGTAAACTCGGCCTGGTTGCGATCCTTCTCGAGGATCGCGGGGTCAAGCCTGACCCCGGTCATGGCAGAATCGAACACCAGCGCGTCGATCCCTGCCGCCAGGGCGCGCGGACGAAAGTCCATCACCCAGGCCTCGAGACCCGCTTGCGTCGCCTCGGTCATCGCACCCTCCGACAGGCCCTGGGCCAGCGCCGGCGAGGCCCCGCTTGCCAACAGCCCGGCGATCACCGCTCTGCGCTTCATCCGCCCTGTCCTTTCGCGTCAGAGCAGCCTAGACGCCCGGCGATCCGACCGGAAGCCTTGGCGACATCCGTCTAGCGGCGCTTGCGGACGATCTTGCGTGCCAGTTTCGCATTGCGTGCCGCAACCTTGCCGGGCTTGCGCGGCGCGGGCCGAGAGCGTCTGCCAGCGCTTCCGGCAGGCAGACCACGCCCCTCGATATCCAGCAGTTCAAGCACCAACCCCCCGGTCGCGGCCACCGCCTCGGCCAGCCGCACGGTGACGCGCGCGCCGACCCCGATCGTCAGGCCCGTGTCCGACCCCATCAGCGTTTGCGAGGCGGCATCGAAGTGAAAGAACTCTCGCCCCACCGCGCGGATCGGCACAAGGCCGTCCGCACCCGTCTCGTCGAGCTTCACGAACAGGCCAAAGCGCTGCACACCCGAGACGCGGCCCGTGAATTCGGCACCCACCCCATCCGACAGGAAGGCCGCGAGATAGCGGTCGTTCGTGTCGCGCTCGGCCGCCATGCTGCGGCGTTCGGCGTCCGAAATCATCTTGGCCGTCTCATCCAGCATCTCGACATCCTGCGCCGACAGCCCGTCCTTGCCCCAGCCGTGTCCGGCGATAAGCGCACGGTGGACGATCAGGTCCGAATAGCGCCGGATCGGAGAGGTGAAATGCGCGTAGTTCCGCAGCGCCAGCCCGAAATGGCCGAAGTTCTGCGGGTTGTAGTAGGCCTGCGTCATAGACCGCAGCGTGGTGATGTTCAAAAGCTCGTCGAACTCGGTGTCCCGCGCCTGCGCCAGCAGCCGGTTCAGATGCGAGGTCTGCAAGACAAGCCCCTTGGCAAGCACAAAGCCAGACGCCTCGGCGACCGCGCGCAGCGCGTCAAGCTTTTCGGGCGACGGCTCCTCATGGACGCGGAACAGCAAGGGCTGGCGAAGCCGGACCAGCTCTTCGGCAGCGGCAACATTGGCGAGGATCATGAACTCCTCGATCAGCCGGTGCGCGTCGAGCCGCTCGCGGAAGGCGACCGAGACGACCCGGCCCTCGTCATCGAGCACGATCTTGCGCTCGGGCAGTTCGAGGTCGAGCGGCTGACGCTCGGCCCGCGCGCGGACGGTCGCGGCATAGGCTGCATAAAGCGGCGCGATCACCCTATCCATCAGCGGCACGCAGCGCTCAGACGGGCGGCCGTCCTGCGCTTCCTGCACCTCGCCGTAGTGAAGCGAGGCCGCAGAGCGCATCATTCCCCGCACGAAGCGGTGCGCGATCTTTCGCCCGCCTGCGTCCAGCGTCATCCGCACCGCGAGCACGGGACGGTCCACGCCCTCGTGCAGCGAGCAGAGGTCGCCCGACAGCACATCGGGCAGCATCGGCACCACCCGGTCGGGGAAATAGGTCGAGTTACCGCGCTTGCGCGCCTCTCGGTCCAGCGCGGAACCGGATGGCACGTAATGCGCCACGTCCGCGATGGCCACCCAGACGACGAAGCCGCCAGGATTTGCCGGATCGGCATCCGCTTCGGCAAAAACCGCGTCGTCATGGTCGCGCGCGTCGGACGGGTCGATGGTAACAAGCGGCAGTTCCCGCAAGTCGTCGCGGGTGCCAAGCTTGGCGGGCGTTGCGGCATCGGCCTCGGCAATCACGGCATCGGGGAAATGATCGGGGATGCCGTGCTGGTGGATCGCGATCAGGCTGACGGCGCGGGGTGCCGACGGATCGCCCAGGCGAGTCACGATCCGGGCCTGCGGCAAGCCTAGCCGCTTTGGCCCGGTTTGCTCCGCCTCGACCAACTCGCCGTCCCGTGCGCCTTGCGTCGCGTCACGCGCGACGCTCCATTCCTTGTCCGAACCCTTGTCGATGGGCACGATCCGCCCACCTTCCGCCGTGCTTCGGAACAGGCCGAGCAAGCGCAGCGGGTTGCTCCCTATCTTGCGGATCAGCCGGGCCTCGTAGTCGTGGGCCTCGCCCTCGACCGGCGTCAGCCGCGCGAGGATGCGGTCGCCCTCGGCCACAGGTGCATCGCTCTTGCGCGGCACAAAGAGGATGCGCGGCTCGGCCCCCTCGCCCGTCCACTCCAGCGGGCGCGCCCATTGGTCGCCCTGCCGGTCGGGCGGCAGGATCATCAGGATGCTCACCGGCGGCAGCGTCTCGGGGCCGCGATAGC
The DNA here is from genome assembly GCA_031425325.1 of Rhodobacterales bacterium. Taxonomy (GTDB): domain Bacteria; phylum Pseudomonadota; class Alphaproteobacteria; order Rhodobacterales; family Rhodobacteraceae; genus Aliitabrizicola. Next base: position 8,754 of record JANPJD010000071.1, read on the forward strand.
TGCGGTGGCGCTTGGCCAGCGCGCCGTCCGCCTCCATCTCGCGCAGAAGGCGTTTCAACTCGACCCGGCCTGCATCCTTTATTCCGAAGGCCTTCGCGATGTCGCGCCTGGCCGTCAGGGTGGGATTGTCGGCGATCCAGCGAAGGATCTGGTCTTTGGTCGGAAAAGTGCTCATGGCTGGCAGGTAGCACGCCACCCCGCCCTCGGAAAGCGCGACCGATCAGAGGGTGAGCACCATGTCGCGATGCTCGATGCCTGCGTCGAGATAGACCGGCCCCGTCGCCACGAAACCCAGCCGCTCGTAGAAGCCCAGCGCATGAAGCTGTGCGCCAAGCTTCGCCACGCGCACCCCCGGCATCGCGCGAAGCTCGGCCACCGCCGCGCGCACCAGGGCTGCACCAAGGCCCATTCCGCGCGCCTCTGCCAGAACCGCGACGCGCCCGATCTTTCCATAGGCGGCATCGACCAGAAGGCGCGCGGTGCCGACAGGCACCCCCGCCCTGATCGCAAGCAGATGGATCGCCACGCCGTCGAGGCCGTCCACCTCGTCCGCTTCGCTCACGCCCTGCTCGTCGATGAAGACCGCGCGGCGGATCGCCTGACAGGTGGCGATGTCCGCCGTCCGGTCGATTGCCGCCGTCCGGGCGATTGCAGCCGTCATGCGAAGTAGTCCCGCAGGATGCGGGCATAGATCGCCTTCAGGGCGTGGACCTGCGCCACCTCGACCCGTTCGTCCACCTGATGCATCGTCTTGCCGACCAACCCGAATTCCACGACCGGGCAGTGGTCCTTGACGAAGCGCGCATCCGAGGTGCCGCCCCCGGTGGACAGGTCAGGAACGATCCCCGTCTCGGCCTCGACCGCCCGGCCGACAAGCGCCGACAGGGGGCCGGGGGGCGTGAGAAAGCTTTCGCCCGAGACGCCGATCCGCCAGTCGAAGGTCACCCCTGTCTCGGCCGCGACCGCTGCCGCTTCCCTGTGCAGCCAGTCCGACAGGCTGGCCCCGGAATGGCTGTCGTTGAACCGGATGTTGACCGTCGCCCGCGCCTCTGCCGGGATCACGTTGGTCGCGGGGTTGCCCGTGTCGATCGTCACGATGGCCAGTGTCGAGGGCTCGAAATGCGAGGTCCCTGCATCAAGCGGATGGCTGGCCAGCCCGTCCAGCAGCCGCACCAGTGCGGTCAGGGGGTTCCGTGCCCGGTGCGGATAGGCCGAGTGCCCCTGCACGCCCCGCGCCACGACATGCCCGGTCAGCGACCCGCGCCGCCCGATCTTCATCGCCTCGCCCAGACGCTCGGGGCAGGTCGGCTCTCCGACAAGGCAAACGCTCATCGCCTCGCCTTGCTGCGCCATCCAGTCGAGCAGCGCGACGGTGCCGTCCCTGGCCTCGCCCTCCTCGTCGCCGGTGATCGCAAGGATCACCGCGCCGTCCGGCGGTGTATCGCGCACGAAATCGACCGCTGCCGCGGCGAAGGCGGCCACGCCCGATTTCATGTCGGTCGCACCCCGCCCCCAAAGCCTGCCATCCACGACCTCGCCGCCGAAGGGATCGCGGCTCCATGCGGCGGCATCGCCCACGGGCACGACGTCGGTGTGGCCGTTGAAGCCGAAGCTGCGGTTCGCGCCCTTGCGGCCCCAGCGGGCATAAAGATTGGCGATCCCGCCGCGATCTACCCTCGTGCAGGCGAATCCCGCATCGGACAGCACCCGCTCAAGCAGGACAAGCGCGCCACCCTCGGCAGGCGTGACCGAGGGACAGCGGATCAGGTCTGCCGCAAGCGCTACGGGATCGAGGGGGGCGGGCATGTCGGTTTCCCCGGCAATGACGGTCAATCGAAGAACGGCGTCATCTGGGCGACGACGACCGAGTTCTCGTCCAACGCCCGCTGCATCAGGGCGCGCTCTTCGGGGTCGATCTCGTCGCCGCCCGCAAGGCGCTCGTCGAGCGTGCCGTAGCCCGTGACATCGAGCGGCGCCATCTCGGCCTGCTTCAGGATCGCCACCGTCTCGCGCACTGCCTCGGCCTCGTCGACGCCGCTCGCATAGCACATCAGCGCCGCCCCGGTGGCCTTGGGCGGCAGGCCGTCGCCGGCCTTGCGCCCGACCTCGACGAGCAGCGTATAGACCTGCTGCGGGCGCTTGGGCTTTTCGTCGGGGCCGGATGCGTCAGTCACGAAGCAACTCGTTGATGCTGGTCTTGCTGCGGGTCTGCGCGTCGACCTTCTTCACGATCACTGCACAATAAAGGTTGATCCCGCCTTTCGACGGCATCGAGCCTGCGACAACGACCGACCCGGCGGGCACCTCGCCATAGGTGACGGCCCCCGTCTCGCGGTCCACGATCTTTGTCGATTTGCCGATGAACACGCCCATCCCGAGGACCGAGCCCTCGCGCACGATACAGCCCTCGACCACTTCCGAGCGGGCGCCGATGAAGCAGTCGTCCTCAATGATCGTGGGGCCTGCCTGCATGGGTTCAAGCACGCCGCCGATGCCGACGCCGCCCGACAGGTGAACCCGCGCGCCGATCTGCGCGCAACTGCCGACCGTGGCCCAGGTGTCGATCATCGTGCCCTCGCCCACATGCGCGCCGAGGTTGACGAAAGACGGCATCAGCACCACGCCCTTGCCGATAAAGGCCGAGTGCCGCACGACCGAGCCGTTGACGGCCCGGAACCCGGCCGCCCGCCATTGATCCGGCTCCCAGCCCTTGAACTTGCTGTCGACCTTGTCCCACCAGCCACCGCCCTGCGCGCCGCCCGACTGATGCTCCATGTCGCGCAGCCGGAAGCCCAGAAGCACCGCCTTCTTGGCCCATTGATGAACCTGCCAGTCCCCGTCCGAGCCCCGCTCGGCCACCCGCAGCGCGCCTGTGTCGAGCGCGTCGAGCGTGGCGTCGACCGCATCTCGGGTTTCGCCCTTCGTCGCGGGGGTGATTGCCTCGCGCTGTTCCCAGGCGGCTTCGATGGCGGCTTCAAGTGCTGCGTGGGACATCGCAAACTCCGGTTTCGGTGGTCATGTAGCCCGCAAGGCTATAGACCGCCGCCCGAGACCACGCAATCCGAGGCACCCCATGCCGGACGACACCCGCTGCCACCCGTTCCGCGACAGCGCCGCCGATGTGGCGGCGGTCGACCGTGTGCCCGACACCGCGCAGACGCGCGCGCCGGCCTATCGCCTGGCCTATGCCGACGCCGACTTCATGACGCGCGAGGAGTTGCGGCCCGTCCGGCTTCAGCTTGAACTCCTCAAGCCGCAGATGGTGATGGACGAGCGCGGCATCCAGTCGACCGTCGTTCTGATGGGCTCGGCCCGCATTCCGGAACCCGGCGAGGACGGCCCGGCGGCGGGCCTGTCGCGCTGGTATGACGAAGCGCGCGAACTGGCGCAGCGGATCACCGAGAAAAGCCTCGAAAGCTATGGGCGCGAGCATGTCGTGATCACCGGCGGCGGGCCGGGGATCATGGAGGCGGGCAATCGCGGCGCTCAGGATGCGGGCGGGCAGTCGATCGGCCTCAACATCGTACTGCCGCACGAACAGGCCCCCAACGCCTATGTGACACCGGATCTTTGCTTCAACTTCCACTACTTCGCGATCCGCAAGATGCATTTCCTGATGCGCGCCCGCGCGATCTGCATCTTCCCCGGCGGGTTTGGCACGCTCGACGAGATGTTCGAGTCGCTGACCCTGATCCAGACCGGCCGGATGAAGCGCATCCCGTTCCTTCTGTTCGGTCGCGCCTTCTGGGAGAAGGTCGTCAACTGGCAGGCCTTGGCCGAGGCCGGGGTCATCACGGCGTCGGACCTCGACCTTTTCCGCTACGTCGAGACGGTCGACGAGGCGATGACGATCATCTGCGCCGCCGACTGACCGCTTAGCCCTATCGCAGCCAGCCCGCGTCGAACTCCACCCGGTCGCAACCCGCAAAGCGCGCCATGCGGGCCAATTCGCCTTCAAGCCGGCCAAGCCGCCCCGCCCCGAAGCGCAGTCGGGCCTCGGGCCAGAGCGCGCGAACCTGAAGCAGGCCCCGATCGCGCTGCGCCTTCATGTCGATGCGCCCGATCAGGCGGTCGCCTTCCAGCAGCGGAAACACGTAATAGCCATACTGTCGTTGCGCCTCCGGCACGAAGACCTCGATCCGATAGCGGAACCCGAACAGCCGCTCGGCCCGCGCCCGGTCGCGCAGCGCGGGATCGAAGGGCGACAGAACCCGCAGCCGCCCCGGCGGCTCGGGCGCGGCGGCAGCGGCGGCCATCACGTCGGGCCGCGCGAAGGCATGGCGATGCGTGCCGTCTGCGCTCTCGACCGCGACCTCGCACAGCGCGCCGCGCTGCGTCTCGGCCTTGCACCAGTCGCGCGCCTCTTCGGGGGTGATCGCCGCCCAGTAGGCCGCGATCTCGCGCGGAGTGGCGAAGCCCAGGCGGTCAAGGGCGCTCGACGCGGCCCAGTCGATCACCGCCGCCTCGTCGGGCATCGCCAGGCGATGCGCGTCGGGGATCACCCGCTCGGTCAGATCATAGACCTTCTGGAAGCCGTCGCGCCGGGTGATCTGCACGGCACCCGTCCGCCACAGCCATTCGAGCGCCGTCTTCGAGGGATGCCAGTCCCACCAGCCGCCCTTGCCGCGCACCTCGCCCACACCGACATCGGTCGAGGTGACCGGCCCGTCCCGCGCGATGCGGTCGAGGATCGTTCCGACCTGCGCCTCGTAGCCCTCGCGGAAGAACCGCTTCCAGCTGTCGCGCAGGCGCAGCGCATCCCGTGCGAAGCGGTGCTTCCACATCGGAAAGAGCGTCATCGGAATGATCGAGGCGTCATGCGTCCAGTGCTCGAACGCCGCACGGTCGCGCTCGACCAGACGCTTCAGTGCTTCGGGCCGGTAGCTGGCGCGACGCGCGAACAAGATCATGTGATGCGCCCGCTCGACGGTGTTGATGCTGTCGACCTGCACGAAGCCGATGCGCGCGATCAGCGCGGCAAGGTCAGCGCCCCGCGCCGGACCCGACGGCGGCTCGGCCAGCGCATGCAGATGCAGGAACAGGCGGCGCGCAGCGGCATTGGGCAGGACGGGAACCATCCAACAGCGGTAGCAGGCGCACCAGCACCTTCCAAGCCGTGCTCAGCGCAGCCCGGCCTCGGCAGCGACCTCGGCCCGCGACTTGCGCGCCCGCTCGGTCGCCGACTTCAGCTGCCCGCAGGCCGCCATGATGTCCTCGCCGCGCGGGGTGCGGATCGGCGAGGCGTAGCCCGCGTTATGGATGATGTCGGCGAAGGCGTGGATGCGGTTGCCGCTCGAGCGCTTGTAAGGCGCACCCGGCCACTCGTTGAAGGGGATCAGGTTGACCTTGGCCGGGATGCCGCGCAGCAGCTCCACCAGACGCCAGGCGTCTTCCTTGCTGTCGTTCACACCGTCGAGCATCACATATTCGAAGGTGATCCGCTCCGAATTCGACAGGCCCGGATAGGCGCGAAGCGCCTCGAGCAGGGTCGCGATGTTCCACTTCTTGTTGATCGGCACCAACTGGTCCCGCACGGCATCGGTCGTTGCGTGGAACGACACGGCCAAAAGGCATCCGATCTCGGTCGCCGTCCGCGCGATCTCGGGCACGACACCACTTGTCGACAGCGTGATCCGCCGCCGCCCAAGCGCAATGCCCTCGTTGTCCATCACGACCCGCATCGCGTCGCGCACGTTCTCGAAGTTGTACAAGGGCTCGCCCATGCCCATCAGCACGATGTTCGAAATGAGCCGCGTTTCGACCTTCGGCGCGCCACGCTCGGGCCACTCGCCCAGATCATCGCGCGCCAGCATCACCTGCCCTACGATCTCGGACGCCGTCAGATTACGCACCAGTTTCTGCGTGCCGGTGTGGCAGAACGAGCAGGTCAGCGTGCAGCCGACCTGGCTGCTGATGCACAGCGTACCCCGGTCCGTCTCGGGAATGTAGACGACCTCGACCTCATGCCCGCCCGCGATCCGCACCAGGTACTTGCGCGTGCCGTCCGCGCTGATCTGGCGGGTGACGACCTCGGGCAACTGAATCGTGAAGTGCTCGGCCAGCCGGGCGCGGAAATCCTTGGCGAGGTTGGTCATGGCGGCGAAGTCGCGCTCGCCCCAGTGGTAGACCCACTGCCAGACCTGCCCGACGCGC
>JANPJD010000072.1:0-10848 GCA_031425325.1 Rhodobacterales bacterium
ATCTGGTCATAGGCCCGGAACTCGCCAAAATACTTCGTGATCGCCGCCGTCAGCGTCGTCTTGCCGTGGTCAACGTGACCAATCGTCCCGATGTTCACATGCGGTTTGTTGCGTTCGAACTTTGCCTTCGCCATGATGGCCTCCTGGTGTCTTCTGGGACGGTGCATCTCGGCACCCGATGGGGTGGCAGGGCGGGGGTCAGCCCCGCCGCACCGTCAAGCGTATTTCTTCTGAATCTCGTCCGAGATGTTCTGCGGCACGGCGTCGTAATGGTCGAACGACATCGTGAAGTTCGCCCGTCCCGAGGTCATCGAGCGCAGGTTGTTGATGTAGCCGAACATGTTGGCGAGCGGCACGAAGGCATTGATGACGTTCGCGTTTCCGCGGCTGTCCTGTCCCTGCACCATGCCACGACGGCTGGTCAGATCGCCGATCACGCCACCGGTGTATTCCTCGGGCGTGACGACCTCGACCTTCATGATCGGCTCGAGCAGCTTCGCACCCGCCTTCTTCAAGCCGTCGCGCATCGCGGCGCGGGCCGCAATCTCGAAGGCAAGGACCGAAGAGTCGACGTCATGGAATGCGCCGTCAACCAGAGCCACCTTGAAGTCGATCACGGGGAAGCCTGCCAGAGGACCCGAGTCCATGACCGACTTGATGCCCTTTTCGACGCCAGGGATGTATTCCTTCGGCACCGCGCCACCGACGATCTTGCTTTCGAACGAATAGCCCTCGCCCGGCTCGGTTGGCTGGATGATCAACTTGATCCGGGCGAACTGGCCCGTGCCGCCCGTCTGCTTCTTGTGGGTGTAATCGATCTCTGCCTCGCGGCTGATCGTCTCGCGGTAAGCCACCTGCGGCGCGCCGATGTTCGCCTCGACCTTGAACTCGCGGCGCATACGGTCGACGAGGATGTCGAGATGAAGCTCGCCCATGCCCTTCATGATCGTCTGACCGCTCTCAAAGTCGGTCTCGACGCGGAAGGACGGGTCCTCTGCGGCGAGGCGAGCCAGGGCGATGCCCATCTTCTCCTGGTCGGCCTTGGATTTCGGCTCTACCGCAATCTCGATGACGGGCTGCGGGAAAGTCATCGTCTCGAGCACGACCGGCTTGGCCGGGTCGCAAAGCGTGTCGCCCGTGGTCGTCTCCTTCAGGCCCGCCAGCGCGATGATGTCGCCCGCGAAGGCCTCTTCGATTTCTTCGCGGTTGATGGCGTGCATCATCATCATGCGGCCGACGCGCTCTTTCTTTTCCTTGGTCGCGTTCAGCATCGCGTCGCCCTTACGGAGCTGGCCCGAATAGATGCGCGTAAAGGTAAGCGAACCGACGAAGGGGTCGTTCATGATCTTGAACGCGAGGCCCGAGAAGGGCTGACCGTCATCGGCCGACCGCGCGATGTTGCGCGTCTCGGTCTCGTCGCCGGGGGCGAAGCCCATGTAGGGCGGCACGTCGAGCGGGTTCGGCAGATAGTCGATAACGGCGTTCAGCATCGGCTGGACGCCCTTGTTCTTGAAGGCCGACCCCGCGAGGACCGGCACGAACGACAGCGACAGCGTGCCCTTGCGGATCAGCGCGCGCAGCGTCTCGACCGACGGCTCGTTGCCCTCGAGATAAGCTTCCATCGCGTCGTCGTCCTGCTCGACCGCCATCTCGAGCAGGTTGTGACGCCACTCGTCGGCCTGGGCCTTGAGATCGGCCCGGATCGGCTGGCGCACCCAAGAGGCGCCCAGGTCTTCGCCCTGGTAAACCCACTCTTCCATCGTCAGCAGGTCGATGATGCCTTCAAGCTTGTCCTCGGCCCCGATCGGAAGCTGAACGGGCATCGGCTTGGCGCCGGTGCGGTCCGCGATCATCCGAACGCAGTTGAAGAAGTCGGCACCCGTCTTGTCCATCTTGTTGACGAACACGATCCGCGGAACCTTGTAGCGGTCGGCCTGACGCCAGACCGTTTCGGTCTGCGGCTCGACCCCGGCATTGCCGTCCAGCAGCACGACAGCCCCGTCGAGCACCGCAAGCGAACGCTCGACCTCGATGGTGAAGTCAACGTGGCCGGGGGTGTCGATGATGTTGAAGCGGTACTTGTCGTCCTTGGACAGGTCGTTCGAGTCGATCGTACGCTGCCAGAACGTGGTCGTGGCGGCAGAGGTGATGGTGATCCCCCGCTCCTGCTCCTGCTCCATCCAGTCCATCGTCGCGGCGCCATCATGCACCTCGCCGATCTTGTGCGACTTGCCGGTGTAGAACAGAATCCGCTCGGTCGTCGTGGTCTTGCCCGCGTCGATATGGGCAATGATCCCGAAGTTACGGTAGCGGGTCAGGGGGTATTCGCGTGCCATGGGAGTGCCTCAGGCCTGAATTGTTTTACCAGCGGTAGTGGCTGAACGCCTTGTTGGCATCGGCCATCTTGTGTGTGTCTTCGCGCTTCTTCACCGCGGTGCCACGACCGTTCACGGCGTCCGACAACTCGGCTGCCAGACGCTCTTCCATGGTGTTCTCATTCCGCTTGCGCGCAGCGATGATCAGCCAGCGGATCGCAAGTGCTTCGCGGCGCTCGGGACGCACCTCGACCGGCACCTGATAGGTGGCACCACCGACACGACGCGACCGCACCTCGACCGAGGGCTTCACGTTGTCGAGCGCCTCGTGGAACGCCTCGATCGGTTGGCGCTTGAGACGGGTCTGAACCCGCTCCAGCGCCGAATAAACGATGCCTTCGGCAACGGACTTCTTACCGTCAACCATCAGGTTGTTCATGAACTTGGTAAGCACGGTATCGCCATACTTGGCGTCCGGCAGGATTTCGCGCTTCTCGGCGGCGTGACGACGGGACATCTGCTATCTCCTCACTTCGGCCGCTTGGCGCCGTATTTCGACCGGCGCTGGCGACGGTCCTTGACGCCCTGCGTGTCGAGCACGCCGCGCAGGATGTGATAGCGCACGCCCGGAAGGTCCTTGATCCGGCCGCCGCGGATGAGCACGACCGAGTGCTCTTGCAGGTTGTGCTTCTCGCCGGGGATGTAGCAGATCACTTCAAAGCTGTTGGTCAGCCGCACCTTGGCGACCTTCCGCATGGCCGAGTTCGGCTTCTTCGGGGTCGTCGTGTAGACACGCGTGCAGACGCCGCGCTTCTGCGGGCATCCTTCCAGGTGCTGCGACTTGGACTTTCGGACGTTCGGCTCTCGCGGCTTGCGGATGAGCTGTTGGATCGTCGGCATTCACTACCTCGGTTTTGCGCCATCCCTGACGCTGTCAATACTCGCCCCTGACAGGGGCGCTGCTTCTCGACGGCGCCCTGCACGGATTGCAAAACACCAAAGCCGCTGACGCCCCCTACGCTCAGGGACGACGCGGTGGAATTCCAGAGGATCGGGGCGCGGGGCCCGGATCATGACCACTTCGAACACAGAACCCTCAAGACGATCGCAATCTCGCGCGAACCCCTCTCGAGTGAGGGGCCGTATAGGGGGAGTCGCAGGGGTTGTCAACAGCCGGGCCGGTCTGGCTTCAGCGCCCCCCGGTCTTGAAAAACAGAGGGAAAAGCAGGGCTGCGATCATTAGCACAAAGAGCGTGGCGAAGATGGCATCCGACAGGAAATGCCGCCCCGCCGCAACCCTCTGGGCCGCCACGACCAGCGGCAGCGCAAAGGCACCGCACAGCCACAGACGCGAGAGCCATGGCCGCACCGAGCCACCTACTGCACGACGCATGACGAGGAGAGCGATGCAGAGTGCGACGGCGCCCGCGACCTCGCCCGACACGAACGAGCAGTTGCGGCTGCACTGATCGGCAATCTCGTGGGGCGGGGTGAACCGCTGCATCCCGCCGAACTCGATGACATCGGCCGGACGCGCGCGGCCCCAGAACCGCTTGAGAATACCGTCGACCAACAGACCTGGGCCGAGCAGATAGAGCGTCACCACATAGCCGCTGACCCGGCCCGAGAGCCCCAGCACCGGTCCGCCCGCCCACAGCCCGAGGATCAGCGCTGCAAGGCATGTAACAAGCACCGCTTCCGAGAGCCGCCAGACCGCAAGACGCACCGCCTCGGGCCAGCCGGAAATCGCCGCGAATGAGCCGTCTGCGGATTGCAGGGCCGCAGTCACCCGCAGGTCGATCGAGGGCACGAGCCCGAACAGCAGGAAGCACCCGACAATCGCGACGCACAGGGCAAGGATACGACCCATGCGCTCACTGTCCTTGGTCGAGACAGGCCGCATCGACGACATAGGCGACGAGCGGAGTCTCTTCGTAGACGCCCCCCTTCCGGTCAAGAGGCAGCGTCTCGGTCGAAGGGCAGGCGGTCCCACGCGCGGTGACGAACAACACGCGGCCGGTCGCACCTTCGGGCAGCGGACTGACCGTCTCGTAATGGTTCATCGGACGCCCCTCGGGCCTGCGGGCATAGATCGCGATGCCCAAGTCCCGCCCGGTCAGGAAGAGGTCTGCAAGCACGTCGCGCCGGTCCGCAACGATCGGCAGGTTGCCGCGCTCTTGCGCGGCGGCGAAGACCTGTCGGCTCAGTTCATCCTGCCCGAGATACCGCGCGAGCAGAGGCCGGTCACCGCCGAACGTCAGTGTCGGCATGGTCGTCAGCAGCGGCAACGCCAAGGCAATCGCCCCGTTGATCGCGAGCGATGCAATCATGAGACGCCGCCGATGCGCCAGTGCGGCAACGGCGATGATCGTCCCTGCGAAGAAGGCCGATGCCGCCCAGTTGGCGTAGGCCCGGTCGACCAGCGCCTGAATGGTGACGATCAGAAGGGCTGGTATCGCAAAGGCCAGAAGGCTTGCCCCCGCCCTGCCCGCCGGGCGCACCGCCACCCATAGCAGCGCAGCGAACAGCACCGGACCGAAGACGGCGAACTGGCTCAGCACGAACTCGACCATCCCGAGCGGATCGAGCGTGCGGGGCGGGGCGTCGGGGCGGACCCATCCCACATTGTCGATCGTGTGAGACAGCGTGGCGAATCCGTTCGCCGCATTCCACAGGAGGTTGGGCAGAATGACAGCGAGGAACGTCAGCACCAGAAAGACCGCATGGCGGAACGGAAAGCGCTGCGCGGGGAACAGAACGGCGGCGGCAAGCACGCCGAGCAGGAAGTAGACCGCTGCGTATTTGGCAAGGAACGCCACACCCGCAGCCGCACCCGCCAGAACGGCCCAGCGAGTCCGGGGCGTCTCGACCAGGCGCGCGTGGAAGTAAAGCGCTGCCGCAAAGAACGGGCCCATCACCGAGTCGGTGGACGCAAGCAGGCTGCCGACCGCTACCATCGGCAGCGTGACATAGCTTGATGCGACCAGCACGGCGATCCGAGGTCCATGCAGCCGCGCGGCGAGGGCACCCAGCACGAGGGCTGTCGCACCGTGAAAGACGCTGAACGGCGCGCGGACCCAGAAGGCCGAGTCGCTGCCCGCAAGCGCCGTCACGCTGCCGATTACCCAGGCGATGAGCGGTGGCTTCGAGAAGTAGCCGAAGGCAAAGGTCTGCCCCCAGAACCAATACTGGCTTTCGTCGACGAAAAGGTCGGTGGCATTGAAATGCAGCAGCACCAGACGCGCCAGCGTCACCGCGCCGACGATCACGGCAGCAGGCAGGAACCACCCGAAGGGGTCAGGCTTGCTCTGGTTCTTCATGATAGATGAGCCAGAGGTTGCGCGAATAGATCACCACGCCCAGCGACTGGCCCAGGATGAAGACCGGATCGGCACGGTAGATGGCGTAGGACAGCAGGACGAGCCCCCCCGCCATCGAGAAGTACCAGAAGGCGATCGGCACGACCGACTTGCGGACCCGCTCGGACGCGATCCACTGCACGATGAAGCGGCCCGAGAACATCAGTTGTCCGAACAGGCCGATCATCACCCAGGTCAACTCGAGCCGCGAATCGACATGAAAGAAGTCGAGCAGGGATTGCATCAGATGTCTCCGGTTGGGGGCGGGAGTGGGGCGAGCAGTTCGGGGCTTGTCTTCTTGCGGCGGCGGATCAGCCAGATGACGCCCAGCAGATCGACGATCCCGACGAGCCCGCGCTGAAAGTTGCCGTAGTTCGACCGCCCTGCCCCCCTCGGGCGATGCCCGACGTCCAGATGCAGCACGGTCCACCCGTCGCGGATGAACAACGCGGGAAGGTAGCGGTGCATGTGATCGAAATAGGGAAGCCCAAGGAAGGCGGCCCGCCGGAACGCCTTCAGGCCACAGCCGCTGTCGCGCGTGCCGTCGTTCAAAAGGGCCGAGCGGATCGCATTGGCCCAGCGCGACGCCAGCCGCTTGGACAGCGTGTCGTTGCGCTTGGTCCGTTGGCCCGCGATCAGCCCGACCCCGGGGGGCGCGCCGATAAGGGCGGCGAAAAGCCGGGGAAGCTCCTCCGGGGGGTTCTGGCCGTCGCCGTCGAGGGTGCAAACGATGCCGGCGCCCGCCTCGGACACGCCCGAGTGGATCGCAGCGCTCTGCCCGGCCGAGACGGCATTACGCAGAACCTTGAGCTGAGGGTGGTCGGCGCTCCGGGCGCGAAGCGCATCGCCCGTCCCATCGACCGAGCCGTCGTCGACGACGATCACTTCGTACGAACCGACCGGCCGCAGGGCGACGTCGATTGCGTCGAGAAGGGACAGGATGTTGTCGCGCTCGTTCCGGGCCGGGATCACGACGGAAAGGAGGTACATTCTCGGGTCGCCTGATAAGCGGTCGCGGGCGCGCGACTGCGCTGCGGCTGCGGCTTGGTTATCCGCAGCGGGACGAAGCCGCAACTGTCTAAGGTGCGGTCGCGTCGGCCTGGGCGACGATCCGTTCGCGGTAAAGCGTGAAAAGGCCTGTCGCGATGATGATGGTGGCCCCGACAACGGTCAGCGCATCGGGCAGCGTGCCGAACACGAGCCAGCCCAGCAGGATTGCCCAGAGCAGCGACGTATAGCGGAACGGCGCGACGAAGCCGATGTCGCCAACCCGCATGGCCATCACGCCGAACAGGTAGCCCGCAATCAGTGCGACGGACGCACCTGCCACCGTCAGTGCGTCGCGCAGACCGACCGGGGCCAGATCGTCCATACCGATGCCCGCCAACCCCATGAGCATGACCCCGACCGCCGATGCCAGCGCGACCTGGACCGAAGGCACCTCGGGCGACAGCGTCCGGGTTGCAAGATCCCGGACCACCACGCAGGCGACCGACGCGAGGCCCATGACCGACCAGACGTCGAACCCTTCGGTTCCCGGACGCACGATCAGCAGCACGCCGCAGAAGCCCACCCCGATCGCGGTCAGCCGCCGCCAGCCGATGTGGGTCTTGAAGACCAGTGCTGCCCCCAACGTAACGGCCAGCGGCAGCGACTGGAGAATGGCCGACAGATTTGCCAGCGGCATGTGCATAAGCGCCGTCAGAAAGAGCACCGTCGCGCCGATCTCGGCGAGGGTCCGCAGGCCGACGACGCGGCGGTCCTGCCGCGACAGCCGATGGCGCAGGCCCCCCATCGCCACGCCCACGGCTACGAGCAGGCTCGCGGTGATCGCGCCGCGCAAGGCGATCGCCTCGAACAGGGGGATTGTCTGGGTCGCAGCCTTCATGCCCGCATCGTTCAGCGTGAAAGCGGCCATGGCGATGTTCATGTAAAGCGCGCCACGCATGTTGTCGGACAGGGTCATGCGGGTCTTTTTCTCTTTGGCAGGCGGCACGGGTCCGGTTGCCTGCGGTGCGGCCGGGAAACATCCGGCTTGGGCACAAAAAATCCCTGCCCCCTTTCGGGGACAGGGCAATGATCAGTCACGGGCGGCAGGCTTATTCGCCGCGGCTTTCGACCGTGTCGACAAGCGTGCTGCTGCCGAACACATCGGCCTCTTCCTCGACCGGAGCGGCCAGAGCCGCCGCAATCTCGGCCTCTGACCGGCGCGCTTCGATCACGGTCAGGTCGCGGTCGGACGCAATCTTCTTGACGCGCGTCGTGGCCCCGCCCGTACCGGCCGGGATCAGACGCCCGACAATCACGTTCTCCTTCAGGCCGACGAGTTTGTCGCGCTTGCCCTGAACGGCCGCTTCGGTGAGGACGCGGGTCGTCTCCTGGAACGATGCCGCCGAGATGAAGCTGCGGGTTTGCAGCGACGCCTTGGTAATCCCAAGCAGGATCGGCTCGCCGGAAGCGGGCCGCAGGTTGTGGTTCAGCGCCTTCTCGTTGACCTCGTCGAGCTCGGCCTTGTCGACATGCTCGCCCTTCAGAAGGGTCGTCTCGCCCGAGTCGAGGATCTCCCACTTCTGAAGCATCTGGCGGACGATCACCTCGATGTGCTTGTCGTTGATCTTCACGCCCTGCAGCCGGTAGACGTCCTGCACCTCGTCGATCATGTAGTTGGCAAGCGCCTCGACCCCGAGGATCCGCAGGATGTCATGCGGCGCCGGGTTGCCGTCCATGATGTAGTCGCCCTTCTGCACGAAGTCGCCTTCCTGCACCGGGATGTGCTTGCCCTTGGGCACCATGTATTCCATCGGCTGATGGCTGTCGTCGACCGGCTCGATCGTGATGCGGCGCTTGTTCTTGTAGTCCTTGCCAAAGCGCACGTAGCCATCGCTTTCGGCGATGATCGCGTGGTCTTTCGGGCGACGGGCCTCGAACAGTTCCGCCACGCGGGGAAGACCCCCGGTGATGTCCTTGGTCTTGGCACCCTCGCGCGGGATACGCGCCACCACGTCGCCGGGCTTCATCTCCTGGCCGTCCTCGATCGACAGGATCGCGTCGACCGACATCGGATAGGTGATCGGGTTGCCCGCGTCGTTGCGGACGGGCTCGCCGTTTTCCGGGTTCATGATGATGACCTCGGGCTTGAGGTCGTTGCCCTTCGGCGCAGACCGCCAGTCCATCACGATCTTCTGGGTCATGCCCGTCGCGTCGTCGGTCTCGTCGCGCACCGAGATGCCCGAGACGAGGTCAACGAAGCGCGCGATACCGCCCTTCTCGGCGATGATCGGCAGGGTGTAGGGGTCCCATTCGAACAGCTTGGCGC
The DNA here is from genome assembly GCA_031425325.1 of Rhodobacterales bacterium. Taxonomy (GTDB): domain Bacteria; phylum Pseudomonadota; class Alphaproteobacteria; order Rhodobacterales; family Rhodobacteraceae; genus Aliitabrizicola. The sequence goes on from JANPJD010000072.1 coordinate 8,991, forward strand.
CGCGCTTCACCGAAGCACCGTCCTTGACGTGGATCTTGGCACCGTAGCTGACCTTGTGGGCCGCCCGCTCCTGCCCGTTCTCGTCGATGATCGCGATCGACATGTTCCGGCCCATCACGATCTGCTCACCATTGACGTTGGACAGAAGGCTCGGGTTGCGGAACTCGATCTTGCCCTCCTGGCTCGCCTCGAGGAACGACTGCTGGCCACCCTGCGCGATGCCGCCGATGTGGAAGGTCCGCATCGTCAGCTGCGTGCCCGGCTCGCCGATCGACTGCGCCGCGATGATGCCGACAGCCTCTCCGACGTTGACCATCGTACCGCGGGCAAGGTCGCGCCCGTAGCACATGGCGCAGACGCCTTCCTCGGACTCGCAGGTCAGCGGGCTGCGGATCCGGGCCGACTGGACGGCGGCCTGAAGGATCGCATCGGCCCGACGCTCGTCGATCAGCTCGTTGCGGCTGACGATCACCTCGTCTGTACCCGGCACGAGGATGTCCTCGGCCGCCACCCGGCCCAGCACGCGCTCGGCCAGCGACGAGACGACCTCGCCGTCATTGACGGCCGCCTCTGCGGTGATCGCATTCTCGGTGCCGCAGTCATTCGAGCGCACGATGCAATCCTGCGCCACGTCCACCAGACGCCGCGTGAGATAGCCCGAGTTCGCCGTCTTGAGCGCCGTATCCGCCAGACCCTTGCGCGCACCGTGGGTGGAGTTGAAGTACTCCAGCACGGTCAGGCCTTCCTTGAAGTTCGAGATGATCGGCGTCTCGATGATCTCGCCAGACGGCTTGGCCATCAGGCCGCGCATCCCGCCAAGCTGCTTCATCTGCGCGGGCGAACCCCGCGCACCCGAGTGCGACATCATGTAGACCGAGTTCGGCTCTTTCTCGGCGCCCGCATCGTCGTAGCGCACAGCCGAGATCTCGGCCATCATTTCGCCAGCCACTTTGTCCGAGCACTTGGACCAGGCGTCGACGACCTTGTTGTACTTCTCGCCCTGGGTGATCAGGCCGTCCATGTACTGCTGCTCGAACTCCTTCACCTGATCGCGGACCTCGTTGACGATGGTCCACTTGGTGTCGGGGATGAGCATGTCGTCCTTGCCGAACGAGATACCGGCGCGGAAGGCCTCGCGGAAACCAAGACCCATGATCTGGTCGCAGAAGATCACCGACTCTTTCTGGCCGCAGTAGCGGTAGACGGTGTCGATGACGTTCTGCACGTCTTTCTTGCGAAGAAGACGGTTCACCAGGTCGAACGGCGCCTTGGCGTTCAGCGGCAACAGGTTGCCAAGCCGCAGGCGGCCGGGCGTGGTCTCGTAGCGCTTCCAGACCTCGTTACCCTCGTTGTCGATCTGCTTGATCCGCGCGGTGATCTTCGCGTGCAGGTGGACCTGGCCCGACGACAGCGCGTGCTCGACCTCGTCGATCGAGGAAAACAGCATCCCCTCGCCGACCATGCCTTTGCGTTCCATCGTCGTGTAGTAAAGGCCCAGAACCATGTCCTGCGACGGCACGATGATCGGAGCACCATTGGCCGGCGACAGCACGTTGTTCGTGGACATCATCAGCACGCGCGCCTCGAGCTGGGCTTCCAGCGAGAGGGGAACGTGAACGGCCATCTGGTCGCCGTCGAAGTCGGCGTTGAAGGCCGAACAGACCAGCGGATGAAGCTGGATCGCCTTGCCTTCGATCAGGATCGGCTCGAAGGCCTGGATGCCAAGACGGTGCAGCGTGGGCGCACGGTTCAGAAGAACCGGATGCTCGCGGATCACCTCATCCAGGATGTCCCAAACCTCGGGACGTTCCTTCTCGACCAGCTTCTTGGCCTGCTTGACGGTGCTTGAAAGCCCCTT
>JANPJD010000073.1:0-29074 GCA_031425325.1 Rhodobacterales bacterium
CTGAATGCCGCAGCCTTCAAGTCGGGCCTGATCGCGGGCGGGCGCGACGGCGCGCGCGAGTCGCTCGACTGGCTCTGGACGCAGGTGGGGGCGGTGGGAGACGTGCGCTTCAATGCGTGGTTCAAGCCGTTCCGGCCCTTCGCCGCCATGGCCGATGCGGTCGAGGCGGCGCTGCCCTTCTCGCCGCAGGGGATCGCGGCGCAACTCGTTTCGCCCTACGGCTTCGGCTCGCCCGCGCGCAACCCGCTGGCGCGGGTGGTCGACCGCCTCGCCTGGGACCGGGTCTGCGCCGGGACCGCGCCGCACCTGTTCGTCAGCGCAACCAACGTGCGGACCGGCAAGATCCGTGTCTTCTCGGGGACCGAGATCGGCACAGACGTGATCCTCGCCTCGGCCTGCCTACCGACCGTGTTTCGCGCGGTCGAGATCGCCGATCCGGCGACCGGCACGCTCGAGGCCTATTGGGATGGCGGCTATGTGGGCAATCCGGCGCTGTTTCCCCTCTACGCCCCCAACCTGCCGGACGACATCATCATCGTGAACATCAACCCGCTGCGGCGCGAGGCTGTGCCCGACACGGCGGTCGAGATCCACAACCGGATCAACGAGATCAGCTTCAACGCCTCGCTTCTGGCTGACCTGCGCGCGATCAACTTCGTCAAGAAACTGATCGCCGACGGGCGCATCGCGCGGGGCGACATGAAGGACGTGAACCTGCACATGATCGCGGACGATGACCTGATGAACGACCTCAGCGCCACGACAAAGCTGTCGCCGAACCCGTTTCTGCTGCACCGCCTGAAAGAGGCGGGACGCGCGGCGGCCGACCGCTTCCTGACCAATCATGGCGATGCCGTCGGCAACCGTCCCAGTCTCGATCTGCACGCGATGCTGGCCTAGTCTAGGGGCCGGGCGGGCGCGTCGGGTCCTTGGGATTGGGATAGACAAGACCCGCCGAGATGATCAGCTTGGCCGCATCCTCAAGCGTCATCTCGAGCGGGATGATGTCCGCGAACGGCACGTAGATCAGAAACCCGGAGGTGGGGTTGGGCGTGGTCGGGACGAAGATCGTGACGATGTCGCGATCCGCCGTCAGAAGTGCCGCGATCTCGCCCTTGGCCCGGGTCGACACGAAGCCGATGGCCCAGGTTCCCGTGCGGGGAAACTCCACCAGGCAGGCGCTGTCATAGTTCGAGTCCGATTGCGAAAAGACCGTCTCGGCAATCTGCTTCAGCCCGTTGTAGATCGACCGCACGACCGGCATCCGGTCGACCAGCCGCTCGGCGCTGCGGATCATCGAGCGTCCGATCAGCCCCTTGGCGGCCCAGCCCACAATCACCGTGAACACCAGGAACACGATGACCCCGACGCCGCGCACCGAAAATTCGGTATCGGGGCCGAAATAGTCGCGCACCAGCGTGTCGGGCTTCCAGGCATGCGGCACGAGCGGCAGTACCCAGGCGTCGATCCAGCCGATCACGGTCCAGATAAGATAGATCGTCAGGCCGACCGGCAGCACGACCACGAGGCCCGTGAGGAAACTCGCCCGCAGGCCCGCAAGGGGGCCGCGCTTGCGGGGAAGGACGGGATCGGGCGTCATCGCGGTGTCTCCGGCGGGGGCGGGACGGGCCGCGCTGCGCCGGAAACGCTAGAGACTTCGCCCCGAAGCGGCAAGACCGCGATGCGCTTGCCCCCGGCGGCTGCCGCCGCGCCATCCCACCGCTTTTTCTGTCCAGAAATATCCCGGGGGGTGCGGGGGGCTGGCCCCCCGCGTCGCCGCGCCTCAGCGCGCGGTCAGCGCGACGGCGATCCCCGCGGCAAGACGCGCATTGTTGAGAACAAGCGCGATGTTGGCGGCGAGCGAGCGCCCTGCAGTCAGGTGATAAAGCCGGTCGAGCAGAAAGGGCGTAACCGCCTTGGCCGCGATGCCCCGTGCCGACGCCTCGGCCAGCGCCGCCTCGATCGCGGGCAGGATGACCTCGCGCGGGATCTCGTCGCCCGCAGGGATGGGGTTGCACACAAGCTGCCCCCCCGGCAGGCCAAGGCGCGCGCGCATCCGGTGCGCGTCCGCGATGGCCTCGGGCATGTCGAGGCGCAGCGGGGCCGCGATGCCCGAGGCGCGCGACCAAAAGGCGGGCACCTCGTCCTGCCCGACGGCGATGACGGGCACGCCGAGGGTTTCCAGCACCTCGAAGGTCTTGGGCAGATCGAGGATTGCCTTCGCGCCCGCCGCAACCACCGTAACCGGCGTCTGGGACAACTCGCGCAGGTCGGCCGAGATGTCGAAGCTCTGCTCGGCACCACGATGCACGCCGCCGATGCCGCCTGTCGCAAAGACCTCGATTCCTGCAAGCCGGGCGCAGATCATCGTCGCCGCAACCGTCGTGGCCCCCGTGGCCCCCGAGGCGAGGCAGGCTGCAAGGTCGGCGCGGCTCAGCTTCATCACCCCCTGCGCCTGGCCCACCGCGTCTAGGCCCCCGGCGTCGAGGCCGACATGGACCCGACCCGCCATCACGGCGATCGTGGCGGGCACCGCGCCGTGGGTCCGGATCTCGGCCTCGACCCGCCGTGCGGTCTCGACGTTCTGCGGGAAGGGCATGCCATGCGTGATGATGGTGGATTCCAGCGCCACGATGGCATGGCCGGCGGCGCGCGCCTCGGCCACCTCGGGCGAGAAGGTCAGGGGGACCTGCAGATGGGCGGTCATGATCCGATATCTCCTGAAACGTAGTCGGCGGCGGCGCGGAGTGCCGAGGAAAGGGCGCACGCGCGATCCGCTCCGCGCCGTTCCGCCACGACATGCGCGGCCATGAACGTGTCGCCCGCCCCGGTGACGCGGGTCACGAGCACGGGGGCCGGTCGCTCGGTCACAAGGGGCGCACCCGCCTGGCCGTCGGCTGTCACGCGGCCCCCGTCGGTCACGAGCACGCGCGCGGCCCCGCGCGCAAGCAGCCCCTCGGCGGCCTCGGGGGCCGAGCCGAAGCGGGCGTGGCACAGAAGGCCCGCCTCCTCGAGGTTGACGTAGAGCGTGGCACGCGGATGCCCGAGCAGCGGCAGTAACCGTTCCGCCTTGCCGGGACTGGCGGGGGCAACGCGCAGGTCGGCGCGCGCAAAAAGGGCCGAGGCCGCGATGTCGGCCAGCAGCGCCTCGGTCAGGTTGCCATCTAGCGCGATGGGCCCCTCCCAGGGCGCATCTGTGCGCCCGAGCCGCCCGTCGCCGAGCGGCATCAGGATGCGTCTGCCCGCCGCCTCGAGGCTGTGGGCATCGGCAACCGCCGCGATCAGCCCGTTCGCGCCCTCGATCGCCATATAGCGGTCGGTGGGCAGATCGTCCGAGCGGTAGAGCGTGTCGGTCAGAAGGCCGAGGCGCGCGCAGGCGGCGACCAGTTCGTCCCCCTCGGGGTCGCGCCCGACCGCCGACAGCAGGGCGGGGCGCAGCCCGAAGCGGCGCAGCGTCATCGCAATGTTGAGCGCGACACCCCCCGGCAGCCGCGTGATCCGCCCCGGCACGTCCGAGCCGAGCCGCATCGAGGTCGGCGAGCGGCCGATGATGTCCCACAGGACGGAACCGATGCACAGGATGTCGGGTGCTGGCGTCATGCCGCCTGATGCCCCGCCGGGGGCGCAAAGGGAAGCCGGGCCGCGAGTTTTCTGCGAAGATTCAGGTTCGGTTCTGCGGGCGGATGGACTCTTGCAGAAGGTTCGCCTTGCCCGGCCCTAGCCCCGAAGCCCGGTCTCTTCCAGCAGGCCCATGCGCTTGGCTTCGTAATAGTAGCCGCGCGCGTACCAGCCCACCGCCTCGTCACGGTCGCCTTCGGACACGAGCCAGGCCCCGCGCAAGTATTTTACCCCGTAGCGCAGGTTGGTGTCGGCATCGAGCAACCCCTCGGGCGGGCCGTCATAGCCCATCGTCTGCGCGGTGCGCGGGTGGATCTGCATGAGACCCATGTAGGGGCCATTGCGCGCCGACGGATTGTGGCCGCTTTCGCGCAGCACGATGCGCTGCACAAGGTCGACAGGTACGTCGTAGAGGTCGGCATGGCGCTCGATGCTGGCGCGCAGCGCAGGCGTCTCGCCCGGATAGAGGTCGCCGCGCGACACATCCTCGTCGCGCCGCCCACCGCAGGCGGCCAGCAGAAGCAACAGGGCGAGGGCGGCGCGGCGGGGCAGGGCAGGCATGGATGTCTCCTGTCGGGACGGCTGGTGTCTGACGCGCCCAGTGCTAGCGGAGCGGGGCGGCACGGGAAAGGCCGTTGCACGCGCCTCGGCGGGCCGCCGCCGGACAGCAGTGTGGATGGCTTATCACCCCCTACGGAAGTCGGGCTAGGCCCGGCTGCCCCCGCCTGCTAGGACTGACTTCGGGAGGACACCGCTTGACCGCACGGCCCTTCGAGACCGCCCTGATCGTCGATGACCATCCGCTGTTTTGCGACGCGCTGGCGATGACCCTGCGCGCCATCGTCGGCGTACGTCAGGTCGAGACGGTCGACCGGCTCGAGGCGGCGCTGGCACGGCTTGACCGGCCGCCGCCGCCCGATGTCGTGGTGCTGGATCTCAACCTTCCGGATGTGACGGGGCTCGATGGGTTGATCCGCGTGCGGACCGCGGCGGGGAGCGTACCGGTAGTCGTCGTCTCGTCGCTGGCGGACAACCGGGTGATCGGGGCCGCGCTGAGTGCGGGGGCGGCGGGTTTCGTGCCGAAGCACGCGCGCCGCGACGTGTTCCGCGCAGCCTTCGAGGCGGTCCGCGAGGGCCAGCGCTTCACCCCCGAGGGCTATGTGCCTCAGGGCGCCGATGCGCCGGGCCCGCGCGAGCAGGCGCTGGAGCGGCTGGCACTTCTGACCCGGCAGCAGGCGAAGATCCTTGCGCTGGTCTGCGAGGGCCGCCTGAACAAGCAGATCGCGCACGACCTTGCCATCGCCGAGACGACAGTGAAGGCACATGTGACGGCGATCATGCGAAAGCTGGGCGTCCACAGCCGGACGCAAGCCGTGCTGATCGCCCGCGAGGCGAGCTTCGCGCGGCTGATGCCGGAGAACGGCTGAGGCGGCGGAACGTATACCGGGGCGCCCGGCGCGGGCGTCGGAGCGGCGGTTTCACACCCCCAGTCCCGACCCGGCCACGGGCCGGGCGTTCTTCGCGGAAGCGCGCCGCCGGCACGTTTCTGATCGCTCATCACCCCCGTGGGATACTTGTGGACAGAAAATGCACGAGAGCCCGAAGGCCCGTCGCTTGCGGGACCGGGCCGGGGACGCCTAGTGTCGCCGGGGGAGGCGCAGCGCATGGAGCAACCGCAGGGAAGCATTGCAGGATGGGCGCTGGTGCGGCGAGCCGCACTCGCCTGCGACGCGCCCGATGCAGGGGCGCGTCTGGCGGCGGCGCTGGGGCCGGGGCCCTTCGCGCTCGTGGTGCTCTTCGTCTCGCCGGGAATCGACATGGCGCGGCTTGCTGGAGGTCTCGGGGCGGCCTTTCCGGCGACACGGGTGATCGGCTGCACGACCGCAGGCGAGCTTGGCCCCGAGGGCTATACTGAGGGCGGCATCGTCGCGGTCGGGTTGCCGGCGGAGCATTTCGCGGCCGAGACGCTGCTGGTGCCGGACCTTGGCGATCTGCGCCCGGCAGACCTGATCGGGGCGCTGATCCGCGCGCGCCAGGTCCTGATCGATGCGGCCCCCGGCTGGGGGCACGAATTCGCGTTCCTGATGGTGGACGGCCTTTCGATCCGCGAGGACGCGCTGACCTCGGCTTTGGCCTCGGGGCTTGGGCCGGTGCCGCTGTTCGGCGGCTCGGCCGGGGACGGTACCCGGTTCGAGGAGACCTTCGTGCTGCACGAGGGCAGGATGCTGCGGAACGCGGCCGTCCTTGCGATGGTCCGCAGCGCCTGTCGGGTGCGGGTGTTCAGCCTTGACCATTTCGTACCGACCGAGACGCGCATGGTCGTGACCGAGGCCGATCCGCTCGCACGCAGTGTGCGGCGCATCAACGCGGAACCCGCCGCACTGGAATATGCGCGCATCCTCGGCACGGACCCGTCGCAGCTGACCCCCTATATCTTCGCGTCCCATCCGGTCGTCGTGCGGATCGGTGGCAAGCACCATGTCCGCGCGATCCGGCGGGTCGCGGCCAACGGTTGTGACCTGATCTTCTTCTCGGCGATCGACGAGGGCCTCGTGCTGACGCTGGCCGAGCCGCAGGACATGGTGGCCCATCTTGCCCGCGAGCTTGGCGCGCTGGGCGAGCCGGACACGATCCTTGCCTGCGACTGCATCCTGCGCCGGATGGAGGCGATGGAAAAGCAGGTGTCGGGGGCCGTCTCGGCGCTGCTCAGGCGGCACCGGGTGGTCGGCTTCTCGACCTATGGCGAGCAGTTGAACGGGATGCATGTGAACCAGACGATGACCGGCGTCGCGATCTATCCGCCCGGGGTCTGAGGGATGGACACGCTTCTGAACCCCGCCGATCCGCCCGAGCGCCAGACCGCCAAGCTGTTGCAGATAGCCCAGGTCCTGATGCGCCGGGTCGAGCAGATCACAGACGACTCGGGGGCCGCTTACGCGCAGTTCCAGCGCGCCGCGATGCTTGAGGATCAGGTCCGCGAACGCACCCGCGACCTTGAACGCGCGCTTGACCTGCTGAACGAGTCGAACGCGCGCCTTGCCGCCGCCAACCGCGCGACCGAGGCCGCGCGCCGGAACCTCGCGGAGGCGATCGAGACGATCCAGGAGGGCTTCGCTTTGTTCGACCCCCAGGACGTACTGGTTCTATGCAACGCGCGCTTCGGGATGCACATGACCGACATCCGTAACGCGCTGGTGCCGGGCCTCACGTTCGACGCCTATGTCGAGCGGGTGAGCCGCTCGCGCTGCCTCGAACTGCCGCCGGGCGAGACGCCAGCGGGCTGGGCGGTGCAGCGCCGCGCGCGGCACCGCGACCGGCATGTCATCTTCAACGTCCGCATGAGTCGCGATCGCTGGGTGCAGGTGAGCGAGCATCGCACCGCGGATGGCGGCACCGTGATCCTTCAGACCGATGTCACCGACATCATCCGCGCCGAGCGCGAGGAGCGCGGCAAGCTGTTGGACGATCAGGCCCGCATCATCCGCGCGACGCTCGACCACATGGCGCAGGGCGTGTGCATCTTCGACGGCGCTCTGCGGCTTGTGGGGTGGAACGCGCGCCTCGGCGAATTGCTTGGCATGCCGCCGGGACGGGTTCGGACGGGTACCGACTTTGACCGCATTCTCGAGCGGTTCGACGCGGACCTCGTCTTCGGCGAGGGGATGAGTGCGGCGCGTCTGCGGGCCTGGGTGGGCGGTGCGCGCCCCCGCCCGCCCCTTTCGTTCGAGGTGCGGCGCGGTGCGGACCTCGTGCTCGACGCCTTCGCGGCCGAGATGCCGGACGGCGGCTTCGTGATGAGCGTGACCGATGTCAGCGCCGAGCGCGCGGCGATCACCGCCCTCAGCCGCGCCAACGAGACGCTCGAGGCCCGCGTCATGGAACGCACGCTTGACCTCGAGGATGCACTGGGCAATGCCGAGCGCGCGAATGCCGCGCGCTCGCGCTTCGTCGCCGCCGCAAGCCACGACCTGCTGCAACCCCTGTCGGCGGCCAAGCTGTTCCTGTCGTCGGTCGGCGACGACGCGGTGGAGCCGCGCGCGAGAGAGGCGCTCGACAAGGCGCAGAATGCGCTGGCCTCGGTCGAGGACATCCTGGGCGCGCTTCTCGATATCTCGAAGCTTGAAAGCGGGCGGGCGGCGGTCTCGGTCGGGCCGGTGCCGCTTGACCGGCTGCTGGGGCAGTTGCGCGACGAGTTCGCGCCGCTGGCCGCGCGCAAGGGGCTGTCGCTGCGCGTCGTGTCGTCCACCGCCGTGGTCGCCTCGGACCCGGCCTATCTGCGACGCATCCTGCAGAACCTGATCGGCAACGCGGTGCGCTACACCGAGACGGGCCGCGTGCTGGTCGGGGCGCGGCGGTCGGGCGGAATGATCCGCCTCGAGGTACGCGACACCGGGCCGGGCATCCCCGAGGAGGAGCAGGACAACATCTTCAAGGAATTCCGCCGCCTTCACGCCCCGGCCTCGGCCTCGGAGGGAATGGGCCTTGGCCTTGCCATCGTCGAGCGGGCCTGCGCGCTTCTGGGGCATCCGCTCGGCCTCGCCTCGGTCATGGGGCGGGGCAGCGCCTTCATGGTGCAGGTGCCGCTGGCGGCGGCGGCTGTACGCGCGCCCCAGCCCAGGGTCGCGCGCAACGTGCCGCCCTTGCAGGGGCGCATCGCGCTCTTGGTCGAGAATGACGAGGACCTGCGCCGCGCGATGGTCTTGCTGCTCGAGAAGTGGGAGGTCTCGGTCCTCGATGCCGCGACCGGCGAGGAGGCGCTGGCGCTCTTGGACGAGATCGGCATCCTGCCCGATTGCCTGATCGTCGACCAGCACCTCGGCCCCGGCATGACGGGCCTTGAATTCGTGGCGGCGCTGGGCGCGCGGCACGGGGCCTTGCCCGCGCGCATCGTCACCGCCGACCGCGGGCAGGGGCTGCTCGCGGCCTGCGCCGCCGCCGGGGTGGGCGTGCTGACCAAACCGATCGAGGCCCGCGCGCTCGAGGCCTTCCTGCATGGCGTAGGCGCGCCGCCTACGACCAAGGTCACATAGCCCCGGTTGCCGGCTTGGCCTTATGGTTTGCCAAGGGGACAACCTCTGCGGGGGCCGATGCAGCTTCAGGACACGCGCGACATCCACGCCGACCCGGCGACGGTCTGGGCCGCGATCCTCGACCCCGAGGTGCTGAAAGCCTGCATTCCGGGTTGCGAGAGCATGACGGGCTCGGTCACCGAAGGATACGAAGCGGTCGTCGTGCAGAAGGTCGGGCCGGTCAAGGCGCGCTTCACGGGGCTTGTTGCAATTTCCGAGATGGTCGAGGGTAGCTCGCTGCGGATCAGCGGCGAGGGCAAGGGCGGACCTGCGGGCTTCGCCAAAGGGGCGGCCCGCGTGACGTTCGAGCCGATCCCCGAGGGCACGCGGCTTGGCTACGAGGTCGAGGCGAGCGTCGGCGGCAAGCTGGCACAACTCGGCTCGCGCCTGATCGACGGCTTCGCGCGCAAGATGGCGGACGATTTCTTTGCCCGTTTTCAGGAGGCCGTCGAAGGCCCGGCCGAGGCCGGGCCCGAAGATGCGCTGGCCGAGGGCGAGGGCGAGACGAAGAAAAAGGGATGGTTCAAGCGCCTCATCGGCTGAGCGCTTCCGACCCAGGTAGGACCAAGGGAGGGACGACATGACGACAGTTGCGATGACCGTGAACGGCAAGGCCGTGACAGGCGAGGTCGAGGGGCGGACGCTTCTGTCGGCCTTCCTGCGCGAGGGGTTGGGGCTGACCGGCACGCATATCGGATGCGACACCTCGCAATGCGGGGCCTGCACAGTGCATGTGAACGGCGTCTCGGTCAAAAGCTGCTCGGTCTTCGCGGTGGACGCCGCAGGGTCCGAGGTCCGCACAATCGAGGGCATGGCCAATGCGGACGGCTCGCTGTCGGTGATCCAGCAGGCGTTCCAGGACCACCACGGCCTGCAATGCGGCTTCTGCACGCCAGGCATGGTGATGACCGCTGCGGCCCTTCTGGCCGAGAACCCCAAGCCGACCGAGCATGAGGTGCGTCACTACCTCGAGGGGAACATCTGCCGCTGCACGGGCTACCACAACATCGTAAAGGCGGTACTCGCTGCCAGCGGTCAGCCGGTTGCCCCCGACGTGCACGTCGCCGCAGAGTAAGTCTTGTCAATGCGTTGCGACCGCTATCTCGCGCGTCGCATGAAGAGGAGGTTCACATGCCCAAAGATGGTGGCATCGGCGACAGCACCAAGCGTCGCGAGGATATCCGGTTCCTGACCGGCAAGGGGCGCTACACGGCAGACATCGACCTGCGCGGCCAGGCTTATGCGGTGTTCTGCCGCTCTGACGTGGCGCACGGGCGGATCAACGGCATCGACACGACTGCGGCGATGGCAATGCCCGGCGTGCTTGCCATCATGACGGGCGAGGACTTCGCCGCGATGGGCGGCAACCCGGCGGGCTGGCACATCCCGAGCCGCGACGGCAGCGCAATGCGCGAGCCGAAGCGCCCGGTTCTCGCGCACGGCAAGGTGCGCCATGTCGGCGATGCCTATGCCATCGTGGTCGCCGAGACGAAGGAGCAGGCGCGCGACGCCGCCGCCGCCGTCGAGGCCGATATCACCGAACTGCCCGCCATCGTCGACATGGCGCAGGCCGTGGCCGACCCCTCGCACCGCGTGCATGACGAGATCGACGGAAACCTCGCCTTCGACTGGGGCTGGATCGAAGACAACCGCGCTGCCGTCGACGCAGCCTTCGCCGCAGCACCGCATGTGACGACGCTGGAACTGGTGAACAACCGCCTTGTCCCGAACGCGATGGAGCCGCGCGCCAGCATCGGAGATTACGATGCAGGAACAGGCGATTACAAGCTCTTCACCACCTCGCAGAACCCGCACCTGCATCGCCTCTTGATCGCGGCCTTCGTGATGGGGATGCCCGAGAACAAGCTGACCGTGATCGCCCCCGACGTTGGCGGCGGCTTCGGAAGCAAGATCTACCACTATGGCGAGGAGGCTGCGGTGCTCGCCGCCGCGAAGGCGCTGAACAGGCCGGTCAAATGGGTGGCCGACCGCAGCGAAAGTTTCCTGTCGGACGCACATGGCCGCGACCACGTCACGAAGATTCAGCTTGCGACCGATCTTCAGGGCAACTTCCTCGCCCTGCGGACCGAGACGATGGCCAATGTGGGGGCGTATCTGTCGAACTTCTCGACCGCGACGCCGACCTTCCTACATGGCACGCTTATGGCGGGACCCTACAAGACGCCGCTCGTCTATGTGAACGTGAAGGCCGTCTTCACCAACACCGTGCCGGTCGATGCCTATCGCGGCGCGGGCCGGCCCGAGGCCACCTATTCGCTCGAACGTGTGGTCGTCAAGATGTGCCGCGAACTGAAGCTCGACCCGATCGAGGTGCGCCGCCGTAACCTGCTGACGCCCGACCAGTTCCCCTACCAAACGCCCGTCGGCCTTGTCTACGACACCGGCAACTACCAGGCGACGCTCGACAAGCTGATCGAGATCGGCGACCTCGCGGGCTTCGAGGCCCGCCGGGCCGAGAGCGCGAAGCGGGGCAAACTGCGCGGCCTCGGCCTGTCCACCTGGATCGAGGCGTGCGGCATCGCACCTTCGAACCTCGTGGGCCAGCTTGGCGCGCGGGTCGGCCTGTTCGACGCGGCGACCGTGCGGGTGAACGCCACCGGCAACATCAGCGTGATGACCGGCGCGCACAGTCACGGGCAGGGGCATGAGACGGTCTTCGCGCAGATCGTCTCCGACCGCCTCGGCATTCCTGCGTCGAGCGTGGACGTGGTGCACGGCGACACCTCGAAGATCCCCTTCGGCATGGGCAGCTACGGCTCGCGCAGCCTTGCGGTCGGCGGCACGGCGATGGTGAAGGCGGTCGACAAGATCATCGCCAAGGGCAAGAAGATCGCGGCCCACATGCTCGAGGCCAGCGAAGGCGACATAGTCTTCGAGGATGGCAAGTTCAGCGTGACCGGCACCGACAAGGCGAAGTCCTTCGGCGAAATCGCCTTCTCGGCCTATGTCCCGCACAATTACCCGCTCGAGACGCTCGAGCCGGGGCTAGAGGAGACGGCCTTCTACGATCCCGCGAACTTCACCTATCCCGCAGGCGCCTATGCCTGCGAGGTCGAGGTCGATCCCGATACGGGTCTGGTCGAGATCGCGTCCTTCACCTGCGCCGACGACTTCGGCAACGTGATGAATCCGATGATCGTCAACGGCCAGGTGCATGGCGGCGTCGCACAAGGCATCGGGCAGGCCTTGCTCGAAGCAGCGGCCTATGACGAGAACGGCCAGCTGCTGACGGGAAGCTACATGGACTATGCCATGCCCCGCGCGGCGGACCTGCCGATGTACACGGTCGACCACAGCTGCATCACCCCCTGCACCCACAATCCGCTGGGCGTGAAGGGCTGCGGCGAGGCGGGGGCCATCGGCTCGCCCCCTGCTGTCGTCAACGCGGTGATCGACGCGCTTCATCGCGGCGGCCATGCCCACGTCACCCATATCGACATGCCCGTCTCGCCCAACCGGGTGTGGACGGCGATCCACGGCTGAGGGAGGGTCAGATGCACAGCTTCGACTTTGTGAAACCGGCCACCGTCGCCGATGCCGTCCGTGCGCTGTCGTCCGAGGGCGCGCAGGCACTGTCGGGTGGCATGACGCTGCTGCCGACGATGAAACAGCGCCTCGCCACGCCCGAGGTGCTGGTCAGCCTGACCGGCATCGCCGAGACCAAGGGTGTCTGCATGGATGGCGGACAGCTTGTGATCGGCGGGGCGACGACACATGCCACTGTCGCCCGCGAGGCCCGCGCGCACTACCCCGCGCTCGCGGAACTGGCGGCGCGGATCGGCGACCCGGCAGTGCGGAACCGCGGGACCATCGGCGGCTCGCTTGCCAACAACGATCCATCGGCTTGCTATCCCTCGGCGGTGCTGGGGTCGGGTGCGACCGTCGTGACCGACCGGCGGCAGATCCCGGCGGACGATTTCTTTCAGGGCATGTTCTCGACCGCCTTGGAAGAGGGCGAGATCATCGTCGGCGTGCGCTTCCCGATCCCCGAGAAGGCCGCCTACATGAAGTTCGAGCAGCCCGCCTCGCGCTTTGCCCTCACGGGCGTCTTCGTCGCGAAGTACGCAAGCGGTGTGCGCGTCGCCGTTACGGGTGCTTCGGAAGGTGGCGTGTTCCGTTGGACCGAGGCGGAACGGGCCCTGGGCGCAGACTTCTCGGCAGGTGCAATCTCCGCTCTGACCGTGCCCGCGACCGGCATGATCGCCGACCTGCACGGATCGGCCGCCTACCGGGCGAACCTTGTCAAGGTGCTGACCGGGCGGGCGGTGACGGCGGCGCACTGACCGAGGCTGTGCGGCGGCCCGGGCCGTAAATGGGTATTTGGGCCGAAAAGAAGCCGCAGGTCAGGCCAGGTCGCTCTTCGGTAGATACTCCCCACGTGGGGAAATGAGCGATCACAAAGCTGCGCGTTTGCGCGAAGAACGACCGGCCCGTGGCCGGGCCGGGATTGGGGCGTGAAATCCCCGCTCCTCGCCCGCGCCCCGCGCAAGTTCAGCCGCGCATGACCTGCGCGAGGTGGGCGGCACATCCCGTAAGCGGCGCGTGGTCGTCTTCGACAAGCGTGACGGCGAAGCCTTCCATGAAGCCCGCAAAGCGCCCCTTGTCGCGGAACGCAGCCGAAAAGCCGAGCGGCCCGAGATGGGCTGCGAAGGCCTTGGCCACACCGCCGACAAGGTAGATGCCCCCGAAGGGCAGGTGGATCAGCGCAAGGTCGCCCGCGACCGCGCCTAGCAGCCGCGTGAAGAGGGCGGCCGTCGCCGCCGCAACCGGACCATCCTGCGCGTCGATCGCGGCCATGATCGACGCTGCGTCGCGCTCGTCGGGGGTTCCGGCCTCGGCGCTCGCAAACTCCCACAGCCGCTCGAGTCCGCGGCCGGACAGCACATCCTCGACGCCTGCAAAGCCATGGGCGCGCTCTACCCACTGGGCCAGCCGCAGGTCCGCGTCGCTTCGCACCGGCATCGTCACATGGCCGCATTCGCTGGCCGTCACGATCCGCCCGAAGGCCGTGTCATGCACTGCCGCCGCGTTGAAGCCGGTACCGACGTTGATGACAAGCTGTGTCGCCCCCGCCTCGTGCGGGCCGTCGACCAGCGGGCGCAGCTTGGCCGCCGCAATATGGCCAAGCGCATAGCCGGGTGCCTGAAGGTCGTTCAGGATCGCCACGCGGGCCGCCCCGGTGGGGCGCGTCAGCGTGCCGTGGTCGATCGTCCAGTCGCGATTGGTGAGCCGCGCTACCTGGTCCTTCACGGGGCCGGCGGCGGCCACGCAGACGCCCGCTATGCCCGCCACCCCGGCCTCGGCCACGTACAGCGCAAGCACGGACTCGAGCCCCGGGAAGTTGTCATTCCGGAAGCGCCGGATGCTGCCCTCGCGCAGCCGGGTGCCGTCCGAAAGGGCGACGCGGGTGTTGGTGCCGCCGATGTCGGCCACGAGGCAGAGGGGGGCGGTCATGCGGCGTCTCCGGTCTAGGCACGCCCGCGCCGATGAGAGGTTGCGGCGCGGGCAGCGTCAGCGCGCCGTGGCGCGGGCCAGCGCGTGATAGGACGCTTTCGGCGTCCGCTGCAAGGTTTCGAAATCGACATGCACCAAGCCAAAGCGCTTCTCGTAGCCTAAGGCCCACTCGTAGTTGTCGAGAAGCGACCAGTAGAAGAAGCCCTTCACGTTCGCCCCCTCGTCGATGGCGCGCCGCGTCGCGTCAAGATGGGCGAAGAGGAAGTCCGTCCGGATGTCGTCGTTGACCGTGCCGTTCAGCACCTCGTCCGCATTTGCCATGCCGTTCTCGGTCACATAGAGGGGCAGATGCCCCACCTGCCGCGCGATCCGCAGAAGAAAGCCGTGCAGCCCTTCGGGATAGATCTCCCAGCCCATCTGGGTCTTGGGCAGCGGTCCGTCGACCGAGGCCGCGTTGGGCCACGCCCCCTCGGCGAAGGCGACATGGCGGCGCGTGTAGTAGTTCACGCCAAGCCAGTCGAGCGGCTGGGCGATCACGGACATGTCCTTGTGCCAGTCCTTCGGCATGTGCGGCCCGAGGCCCGAAAGCACCTCGGCGGGGTAGGTGCCCTTCGTCAGCCCTTCAAGGAACCAGCGGTTGAAGATCGCGTCCTGGGTGGCGGCGGTCACCGCATCGGCCGGGCTGTCGGTCGCAGGCTCAACATGTTCAAAGTTGAGCACGATGCCGAGGTTCGCCTGGCCCATCCCGCGCAGCCGCTCCATCGCCGTGCCGTGTGCGAGCAGGACATGGTGCATCGCACGGGCGGCGGCGCGGATGTCGCGCTGGCCCGGGGCGTGCCCGCCAAGGAAGTGCGAGAGCCAGGCGACGCACCACGGCTCGTTGATCGTGGCGATGCTGGCCACCCGGTCGCCGATGCGCCGGGTGATGACTTCGGCATAATCCGCGAACCAGTGGGCGATGTCGGGATTGCTCCACCCGCCGAGGTCGGCAAGCGCCGAGGGCAGTTCCCAGTGGTAGAGCGTCTGGAAGGGCTTCAAGCCGCGGGCCAGCATCCCGTCGACCAGCCGGTCGTAGAAGTCGAGACCGGCCTCGTTCGGCACGCCCCGCCCCTCGGGCAGCACCCGCGCCCAGGAGGTCGAGAAGCGGTAGGCGTCGAGATTTGCGTCCTTGAGAAGGTCGAGGTCGGCCTCCCAGCGGTGGTAATGGTCGCAGGCAACGGCGCCGTCTTCGGCCCGCACGACATTGCCGGGGGTCGCGGCGAAGCTGTCCCAGTGGGTTGGCCCGGCATGGCCGAAGCCATGCCCCTCGATCTGGTAGGCGGCGGTGGCGGCCCCGAAGAGGAAGCCGTCGGGAAAGTCTGCGCGGGTCAGGGCCATGGTCAGTTCCGGTTCCGGGGCGTTCCGTGCGGCGCGGGGCCGGTGGTCTGCCCGATGATAAGGTCGGCCTCGAGCAGGCGCTGCAAGGGGGCCGAGGCGGGATTCGCGATGATCGCCATGAGCATTTCGGCTGCAAGCCGTCCCGCCTCGCGCACCGAACTGCGCGTCGCGGTGTAGATCGGCACATCGTCGCCGTTCTTCATGTAGCTGAGATCGTCGTCGTGGATGATGATCGACACGTCGCGCCCGGGCCTCAGCCCGCGCTCCTCGATCGCGCGGCGCACGCCGAAGCCCGAGATGATCGACGACACGAGAAAGGCGGTCGGCGGGTCGGCTGCGTCGAGCATCGCGCAGGCGGCGCGGTGGCCGCCAAGCTCTGTCATCTCGCCCGCGTGCATCAGCCCTGGATCGGCGGTCACCCCGCGCGCGGCCAGAGCGTCGAGATAGCCGGTGCGTCGGCGCACGGCGAAGTCCATGAACTCCAGCCCGTTGACCAGCGCGATGCGCCGGTGCCCGAGGTCGAGCAGGAACTCGGTCGCGCGCTGGAACGACCTGCGGTTGTTCACGTCAAGCCAGGAATAGGGCAGCGTGGCACCGGTCGCCCG
Source organism: Rhodobacterales bacterium (assembly GCA_031425325.1). Lineage (GTDB taxonomy): Bacteria > Pseudomonadota > Alphaproteobacteria > Rhodobacterales > Rhodobacteraceae > Aliitabrizicola. The sequence continues at coordinate 16,145 of JANPJD010000073.1, forward strand.
CCCGTGAACCACGAAAGGCAGCCCGATCTCGGTCAGAAGTGCGATGCGCGGATCGTTCAGGTGCGGTGCATGGACGATGAAGCCGTCGACCGTGCCGCGCGCATGCAGGTCACGGTAGATGCGCGCGTCGTCGTCGTCGGGCACCACCGACAGCACCATGTCATGCCCGAAGCGGGCATAGGTCTCGCCCGCGCCCGCGATGAAGTCGGCGAAGACCGGGTTCACCATCTCGTGCTTGGCAGCCACCGGGATGACGTGCCCGATTGCCATCGCCCGCCCCGTCGCCAGCCGGATTGCACGCGTGTTGGGACGGTAGTTGTGCCGCTTGGCCGCCGCGAGGACGCGTTCGCGCGTAGTCTCGTTCACCTCTGGATAGCCGTTCAGCGCCCGGCTGACCGTCGTCGGCGAGAGGCCGAGCTTCTGGGCCAGTTCCTTGAGGTTCATGGCGGGCCGCAGTCCAAACCGGTTTCAATCCGTCCAGACCTTAGTGACCGGGCAGGCGGGCGTCAAAGCCTATCCCCTGCGCCGCACAAGGGCGCTTCGCCGTTTCTGCAAGTGCAAACAAGGCTTTTGCCGTGTCTGTCCGGTTCGCCAGATTGACAGGTTGGGCGGGCTGGGCGAGTGTGAGCCGTCCAAAGCGGTTTGAACTTGATTCTGCCGCAAGACACGTCACGGCACCCGGCCAAGCACCGGGTTCCCATTGGGAGGTGGAGATGATGACGAGGCTTCTTGCGGGCGCTGCGGCGCTTGCGATCCTGTCGGGCATGGCCCAGGCGCAGGATCTGAAATTCGCGCCGGGCGAGGATGCCCGCTTCAGCTGGGACAGCTTCGAGGCGCTCAAGGGCACCGATCTGTCCGGCCAGTCACTTCGCATCGACGGCTCGTGGGGCGGGATCGACGCCGAGCTGTTCAATTCGGTCATCGCCTATTTCAACGCGGCGACGGGGGCCAATGTCGAGTTCACGGGCGGCGACGGCTTCGAGCAGCGCATCATGATCGACGTGCAGTCGGGCTCGCCGCCCGGCATTGCCGTGGTGCCGCAGCCGGGCCTCGCGCGCGATCTGGCTGCACGCGGCGCGCTGACCCCGCTGCCGCCCGAGACGGCGACCTGGATTTCCGAGAACTATGCGGCAGGTCAATCCTGGGTTGACCTTGCGACCTTCCCCGGTGCCGACGGGACCGAGGCGCTTTACGGCTTCTTCTACAAGGTCGATGTAAAGTCGCTGGTCTGGTACGTCCCCGAAAACTTCGAGGATGCGGGCTACGAGATCCCCACCACGATGGAAGAGCTGAAAGCCCTGACTGAGCAGATCGTGGCCGACGGCGGCACGCCCTGGTGCATCGGTCTGGGCAGCGGTCCTGCGACGGGCTGGCCCGCGACCGACTGGGTCGAGGACATGATGCTTCGCAACAACACGCCCGCGGACTATGACGCCTGGGTGTCGAACGAGTTGAAGTTCAACGATCCGAAAGTGCTGGCCGCGATCGACGATTTCGGCTGGTTCGCAAAGACCGACGCCAATGTGGCCGGCGGGGCGGGGGCAGTCGGGTCGACCGACTTCCGCGACAGCCCCAAGGGCCTCTTCGCATCGCCGCCGCAGTGCTACATGCACCGCCAGGCATCCTTCATCCCCTCGTTCTTCCCCGAAGGCACGGTTGTTGGCGAGGATGCCGACTTCTTCTACTTCCCCGCCTATGCGGAAAAGGACCTCGGCACGCCGGTGCTGGGCGCGGGCACGCTGTTCGTCATCACGCAGGACAGCCCTATCGCGCAGGCCTTCATCGAGTACCTGAAGTCGCCCATCGCGCATGAGGTCTGGATGGCGCAATCGGGCTTCCTCACCCCCCATACGGGCGTCAACACCGAAGTCTATGGCGACCCGACGCTGAAGAAGCTGGGCGACGTGCTGTTGCAGGCCGACACCTTCCGCTTCGACGGCTCGGACCTGATGCCCGGCGCGATCGGCGCGGGCGTGTTCTGGACCGGCATGGTGGACTATGTCGGTGGCCAAGAGGCGCAGGCCGTGGCTGACTCGATCCAGTCGACTTGGGACGGGTTGAACTGATCGTCAGGCCCGCCGCCCCCTGACGGGGCGGCGGGCATCTGGCACGGCGGCGATCCCGGACCGAACCGGGGCCCGTCAGGTGCAAAGCGCACCACCAGCGGGGAGGGGGGTCTTATGGAACAGTTCGGGCTTGCCGCGATCACGATCCTTGTGGGGGTCGGCGGGTGCGTGGGCTACTTCTTCCTGTCGAACGCCGCACTCGATGCGATCTTTCCGGCGCGTGGCCCGCAGGCGGGCCGCAACATCACCCGCGCCGCGCAGATCCGGCCATGGCTGTTCCTGCTGCCCGCGCTGCTGATCCTTGGCGTCTACCTTGTCTATCCGGTCTTCGTCTCGATCTGGCTGTCCTTCATGAACAACACGGGCGAGCGCTTTGTGGGCCTTGCCAATTACCAGTGGATGGTCGGCGACGAAAAGTTCCGCGAGTCGATGGTCAACAACATGCTGTGGCTCGTGGTCGTGCCGGCGCTGTCGACCTTTTTCGGGCTTCTGGCGGCGGCGCTGACCGACCGGCTGCGCTGGGGAAACTTTGCCAAGGCGATGATCTTCATGCCGATGGCGATCTCGATGATCGGGGCCGCCGTCATCTGGAAGCTGGTTTACGAGTATCGCGGCGGCGGGCAGGAGCAGATCGGCCTTCTGAACGCGCTCGTCGTGGCTTTCGGGGGCGAGCCGCAGACCTGGCTGACGACGCCGGGCTGGAACAGCTTCCTGCTGATGATCGTGCTCGTCTGGGTGCAGACCGGCTTTGCGATGGTGATCCTGTCCGCCGCCCTGCGCGGCATCCCCGAAGAGACGATCGAGGCCTCGATCCTCGACGGCGCGTCGCCCTTGCAGATCTTCTTCAAGATCAAGGTGCCGCAGATCTGGGGGACGATCCTGGTCGTCTGGACCACGATCACCATCACAGTCCTCAAGGTGTTCGATGTGGTCTATGCGATGACCAACGGGCAATGGGGCACGCAGGTGCTGGCGAACCTCATGTACGACTGGATGTTCCGTGCCAACGATTCAGGGCGCGCTTCGGTCGTGGCGCTGGTCATCATGGTGCTGGTGCTGCCGGTGATGATCTGGAACATCCGCAACGCCCGCAAGGAGATGCGCTGAGATGGACAACATCGCGGGCACGCGGTCGAGCCTGACCTGGGTCGTCAACCTGTCGGCGGCGGCGCTGGTGATCCTGTGGCTGATCCCGACGCTGGGCCTCTTCGTCTCGTCGCTTCGCGACCGCGACCAGATCGCGGCCTCGGGCTGGTGGAACGCCTTCTCGGCCTCGGAGCAGACCGCGCAGGTGCGCGCAGGCGCGCCCGACACGGCGGTGCAGCAGGACGGGCTCTTCGTCATCGAGGGCAACGCCTTTGCCGAGGGCGCGCCGGGCCGCGTCTCGGCCTTCGGCATCTCCTCGCGCGAGCCTGCCGCCTTCGAGGCCGGGAGTGCCGCAGCCACATCCGAGGGCTATTCGCTTACGGTCAACGAGGACGGCGCCTACCGGCTGACCTCGCCCACCGCATTCGAGGGCACACGGGGCGAGCGGTTCTTCGTCACGACCACCGTGCCGTCGCGCCTCACGACCGAGAATTATGGCCGCGTTCTGGCGGCCGAGGGCATCGGACGCAGCTTCCTGAACACACTGACCGTCTCGATCCCCGCGACGGTGATCCCCATCCTCGTCGCGGCCTTTGCGGCCTATGCGCTGGCATGGATGGAGTTTCCGGGCCGCGCCATCCTGATCGCGGTCATCGTCGGCCTGCTGGTGGTGCCGTTGCAGCTGTCGCTCATCCCGCTCTTGAAGCTGCACAACACGATCGGCATCGGCAAAAGCTATATGGGCATCTGGCTTGCCCATACCGGCTTCGGCCTGCCGCTCGCCATCTACCTCTTGCGGAATTACATGGTCGGCCTGCCGCGCGAGATCATCGAAAGCGCACGGGTGGACGGGGCGACCGACTTTCAGATCTTCCTCAAGATCATTCTGCCGCTGTCCTTCCCGGCGCTGGCCTCGTTCGCGATATTCCAGTTCCTCTGGACCTGGAACGATCTGCTCGTGGCCCTCGTCTTCCTCGGCAACACCGAGAACCAGCTTGTGATGACCGGACGTCTTGCAGGCCTGATGGGGTCGCGCGGTGGTGACTGGGAGATCCTCGCGACCGCCGCCTTCATCACCATCGCGGTGCCGCTGGTGGTGTTCTTCGCGATGCAGAAGTATCTGGTGCGCGGATTGCTGGCGGGGTCCGTGAAGTGAAGACCGACAACGACTGGTGGCGTGGCGCTGTGATCTATCAGGTCTACCCGCGCAGCTTTCAGGATAGCAACGGCGACGGGATCGGTGACCTTGCGGGGATCACGCAGCGGCTGGGGCACATCGCCGACCTTGGGGCCGATGCGGTCTGGATCAGCCCGTTCTTCCGCAGTCCGATGAAGGACTTCGGCTACGACGTCAGCGACTATTGCGACGTCGATCCCATGTTCGGCACGCTGGCCGATTTCGATGCGCTGATGGCGCGGGCGGGCGCGTTGGGCCTGCGGGTGATGATCGACCTCGTACTGTCGCATACCTCGGACGCGCATCCCTGGTTCCGAGACAGCCGTGCTGCGCGGGTGGGTCCGAAGGCCGACTGGTATGTCTGGGCCGACCCCAAGCCCGACGGCACGCCGCCGAACAACTGGCTGTCGGTGTTCGGAGGCTCGGCCTGGGCATGGAATGCGCGGCGCGAGCAGTTCTACCTGCACAACTTCCTGACCTCGCAACCCGACCTCAACCTGCACTCGGTCGAGGTGCAGGACGCGCTGCTGGACGTTGCCCGCTTCTGGCTGGCGCGCGGTGTGCATGGCTTCCGCCTGGATACGATCAACTTCTACTTTGCCGACAAGCATCTGCGCGACAATCCTCCGTTGCCGCGCGAACTTCGCAACGACACGATTGCGCCGGGTGTGAACCCCTACAACCACCAGCTTCACCTCTTTTCCAAGAACCAGCCCGAGAACCTCGCCTTCCTGCGGCGTTTCCGCGAGGTGCTCGAACCGTTCGGCGCGGCAGCAGTCGGCGAGGTCGGCGACGCGCAGCGCGGGCTCGAGATCATGGCCGAATACACCTCGGGCGGCGACAAGGTGCAGATGTGTTATCCGTTCGAGCTGTTGCAACCGAAGCGCGTGACGGCCCGCGCCCTGCAAGAGACGTTCGACCGTCTGAACGCGGCGGCGCCCGATGCCTGGCCCTGCTGGGCCTATTCGAACCACGACACGGTGCGCCACATCACGCGCTGGGGTCTTTCGGAAGCCGCTGCAAGGACATACACCACGCTGCTGATGTGCCTGCGCGGCTCGGTCTGCCTCTATCAGGGCGAGGAACTGGGCCTGCCCGAGGCCGACCTCGCCTTCGAGGACTTGCAGGACCCCTATGGCATCGAGTTCTGGCCCGAGTTCAAGGGCCGCGACGGGGCGCGCACGCCGATGGTCTGGGATGCTGACAACCGGATGGGCGGCTTCACCGACGGGGCGAAGTCCTGGCTTCCGGTGCCCGCGACGCATCTCGGCCTCGCCGCCTCGCGCCAGGCGGGGGACGCCGAGTCGATGCTCGCGCATTACCGCGCGGCGCTGGCCTTTCGGCGTGAGCATCCGGTGCTTGCCAAGGGGGCGATGTCCCCGGTCTCGACCACCGGCGATGTCGTCCACTTCACCCGCAGCGATGCCGACACGACGCTCTTCTGCGCGGTGAACCTTGGGGCCGGGCCCGAGACGATCCTTGCGCCGGAAGGCGAGTGGCGCATGATCGGCCAGACGCTTGGAAGTGCCGCGATCACGGACGGCGCGATAACGCTCGACCCCTGGCAGGTCTGCCTCGCGGTCAGGGCCTGAAACGGGGAGGGGAAACCGCATGGCCGACCTGCTGCTGAGAGACGTCGCCAAGGCCTATGGCGAGGTCAAGGTGCTGAAGAACATCGACCTCGACATCAAGAAGGGCGAGCTGATCGTCTTCGTCGGGCCTTCGGGCTGCGGCAAGTCCACGCTGCTGCGGATGATCGCGGGGCTCGAGCGGATCACCGGGGGCGAGTTCAGCATCGACGGCGTGCGGATGAACGACGTGCCGCCCGCGCAGCGCGGCATCGCGATGGTGTTTCAGTCCTACGCGCTTTACCCGCACATGACGGTGCGCGAGAACATGGCCTTTGCGCTGAAGATCGCAAAGAAATCGCCGCAGGAAATCGCCGCCAGCGTCGACCGCGCCGCAAAGATCCTGCAACTGACACCCTATCTCGACCGCCTGCCCAAGGCCCTGTCGGGCGGCCAGCGCCAGCGCGTCGCGATCGGGCGGGCCATCGTGCGCGATCCCAAGGTCTATCTCTTCGACGAGCCGCTCTCGAACCTCGACGCTGCGCTGCGCGTGGCGACCCGGCTCGAGATCGCGCAACTGAAAGAGAACATGCCCGACTCGACGATGATCTACGTGACGCACGATCAGGTCGAGGCTATGACGCTGGCCACCCGCATCGTCGTGCTGGCGGGGGGCGGGATCAGCCAGGTCGGCACCCCGCTCGATCTTTACGAGCGGCCCGAGAACGAGTTCGTGGCGCAGTTCATCGGCAGCCCCGCGATGAACCTGATGTCCGGCGAAGTCGTGGGGACGGGGGCCGAGACGACCGTCAAGCTGGATGGCGGCGGCGTGGCACGCGCGGCGATCCCGACGCAAGCCTCGGACATGGGGATGAAGGTCAAGCTCGGCGTGCGCCCCGAGGATCTGGTTGCGACCGAGGGCGAACCCCTGTTCACCGGCGAGGTCGAGATCACCGAGGCGCTTGGCGAGGTCACGCTGCTTTACTTCAAGCGGCAGGGCGACGGCGCGCAAGTGGTAGCGAAGCTGCCCGGCATCCATGCCGACCTGCGCCACCGCTCGGTCAGGCTTGGGGCGCATCCTGCGAAGATTCACCTGTTCCATCAGGGCCGTTCGCTGCACTATCGCTGAGGGAAGGTCGGCCGCGCGGCCGGCCCATGCATCGGGAGTGACGACATGGCCAAGGGCATGAGCAAGCCAAAGAAAGAAGCCAAGAAGCCGAAGAAGGAAAAGGCCAAGGCCGCCGTGACGGTGCCCTCGACCAGCGCCTCGCGCATTCAGGGATCGCAGGCGAAAGCGAAGGGCGAAAGCTAGATCAGCCAGAGCGCGCCGAGGAAAAGCGCGCTTAGTGCGACGGCCAGCAGCGTCGGCACCCACAGCGTCAGGCGCGGGGCCGGGGCAAGGTCGGGCGGGATGTGGCGTCTCATGACCGTTCATCGCATGGTAAGGTTACGCCCGGATTAATCGGGGCATGGACCTCGACTGGCTCGATCTTCCCGGTGCCGACTGGACCGCCCGCCTCGATCTCGCGGTGGGTGCCGCGTTCCAACAGTCGGCGGCCTATGCACTTGCGGCGCGGGCCTGCGGTGCGCGCGTTCGGCAGGGCCTTCTGTCGCGGCACGGGCGGGAGGTCGGTCTCGTGCAGGTGCTGGACAGGCCGGGCCTGAGACTGGTCCTGCGCGGTCCGGTCTGGACCGGCGATCCGTCCCCCGCGTTGCGCCGCCGCGCGCTCTGCCGCCTTGGTCGCCACCCCGGCCTGACGGTCGCCACGCCCGACGTGCCGCTCGCGGGGCCCGGCCTCGTTCCGCTGGTGACTGCGCGGCACCACGCGGTCTGGAACATCGCGGCCGACGCCGAGCAGTTGCGCGCGGCCCTCGACCCGCGCTGGCGGGGCGCACTCACAGCGGCCAAGCGCCGGGGCCTTCGCTTCGCTCTCAACCGGGCCGGGGCGCTCGACGCGCTTCTGGCGGCCGAGGCGGCGCAGCGCAGCCAGCGCGGCTACCGCGCCTTGCCCGCCGCCTTCACCCGCGCCCTGCCGACCAAGGCGCTGCGCGTGTGGGACTGGCAGCATGAGGGGCAGATCGCCGCCGCGATGTGCATCCTGCGCCACGGCCGCACGGCGACCTACCATCTGGCCTGGGCCGACCCCGCTGCGCGCAAGGCTGCCGTGCATCAGGCCATGCTCTGGCAGGCGGCCCTTGCGCTGCGGGCAGAGGGGGTCCGCCGCCTCGATCTTGGGGACGTCAACACCGAAGAGGCACCGGGCCTCGCACGATTCAAGCTGGGGACGGGGGCTGCGCTGCACCGGCTTGGGGCAACGGTCTGGGTGCTGCCGCGATAGGCAGGGGCGCTGGCATCACCGTCGCGCGGGGGCTTCGCGCCCCCGCACCCCCGCGGGATACTTGTGGACAGAAAATGGTGGCGGGCCCTCAGGCCTGCGACGCCCGCCACGCGGCCCAGTCCTCGGGCGTGTCGAGGTCGAGGCGGGCACGGCCATCGGCGAAGCGCACCAGACGGGTGCGGTCTGCAAACCCACGCAAGACGCCATCGCCCCCGGTCTCGCCGCCGAGCGTCGCGAAGGCCGGGCGCAGCGCGTCGTCGCAGAGGATCGGGTGGCCGGGCTTGCCGTCCGGCGTGGCCCCGCGCCAGACGAGCGCGTCGGGGGCGGCGTCGGCCGCCGTGATGACGGCGGCGAGTTCGGCCGCCCCGATCGCGGGCAGGTCCGCGAGGAGGAGCAGGAACCGCCCCCGGACCGGCAGGGCCGCGACCCCGTCGCGGAGCGTGCCGCCCAGGCCTTCGGCCGAGCCGTGAAGGGCGACGATGGTGACCGCGAGCCCCGCCAGCGCCGAGGCGCGCGGGTGATCCGGGGCAGGCAGGGCCACGACCACCGCATCCGACACGGTCAGGGCGGCAAGGGCCTGGCGCCGCAAAAGCGACTGGCCCTGAACCGTTTCCATCAGCTTGTCCGCCCCCCGCATCCGCGAGGATCGCCCCGCCGCAAGCAGCAGGACGGACGGCCGGGTCATCCCCGCATCCGCGCGCCGTCCGCGTCGAACAAGGGCTCGGTCACCAGCCGCGCCGCCCGGCGCTGGCCGAGGATCTCGATTTCGACCGCCAGCCCCTCGCGCACCCGGTCGGACGGCACGAAGCCCAAGGCCACCGATTGCTGCGTGAAATGCGAGAACCCGCCGCTCGTGCAGAATCCGATCACCGCCCCGTCGAGCCAGATCGGCTCCCACGCTACGACGTCGGCATCGTCGGCGTCGACCACAAAGGCGCAGAGCTTGCGCTTTGGCCCCTCGGCCTTTTCCCGCATGGCGGCGGTCTTGCCGATCCAGTCGCTGGGCTTGTTCCAGCGGATGAAGCGGTCAAGCCCGGTCTCGCATGGGCTGTAATCGGGGCTGAACTCGCGACCCCAGGAGCCGAAGAACTTGTCCAGTCGCAGGCTCATCATAGCGCGCATCCCGAAGGGACGAAGGCCCAGATCCTGCCCGGCGGTCCAGAGCGTGTGCCAGAGGTGGCGCTGACTGACTGCATCGCAGTAGATCTCGTAGCCGAGATCGGCGGTGTAGCTGACGCGCTGCACGAGGCAGTCGGCCATGCCCACGGTCATGCGGCGCACGTCCATGAATTTGAACGCTTGGGCCGAGACATCGCAGCGTGTGACGCGCGCCAGCAACTCGCGCGCCTTGGGCCCCGCGATCTGAAAGCCCGTGCGCGTGTCGCTGATGTTTTCCACCCGCACGCCCGGTTCCGCGTGGCTCTCGAACCAGCGCGAATGCCAGCCCTGCGCGCCATAGCTCGCGGTCAGCTGGAACTCGGTCTCGCTGAGGCAGGAGACCGTGAAGTCACCGAAGATGCGCCCCGACTCGGCCAGCATCGGGGTCAGCGACAGGCGTCCCGGCTTGGGGATCAGGCCTGCCATGATCCGGTCGAGCCAGGCGCGGGCGTGGGGGCCGGTCACGCGGTACTTGCCGAAGTTCTGCACTTCGTTGATGCCGACGCCCGTCCGCACCGCCATCACTTCGGCCCGCGTCGCCTCCCAGGCGTTCGAGCGTTTGAAGGTCGGCGTCTCGTACAATGGCTCGCCCGGCAGCGCGTGGTAGTTCACCACCTCGAGCCCGTATTGCTGGCCCCAGACGGCGTGCATTTCCGTGAAGGTGTCGTACATCGCCGTGGTGCGGAAGGGACGTGCCGCGGGCTTTTCCTCGTTCGGATAGGCGACGGAAAAGCGGGTCTGATAGTTTTCGATCACCTTGGGCACGGTGTAGCCTGGCGTGGTCCAGTTGCCGAAGCGCGCCACGTCGAAGCCGCGCGGGTCGCGCTCTACCTCGCCGTGGATCATCCATTGCGCGAGGGCGAGGCCCATGCCGCCGCCCTGGCTGAACCCCGCCATCACGGCGCAGGCCGACCAGTAATTGCGAAGGCCCGGGACCGGCCCGATCAGCGGGTTGCCATCGGGGGCAAAGGTGAACGGCCCGTGGATCACCCGCTTGACGCCGGACCGTTCCAGCACGGGGAAGCGGCGGTAGGCGAAGGTGACGGAGTCTTCGATCTTGTCGAACTGCTCGTTCAGCAATTCATGCCCGAAGCCCCAAGGGGTTCCGTCCACCGACCAGGGCTCGCACGGCTTCTCGTAGAAGCCGATGCAAAGACCGCGCCCTTCCTGCCGCAGATAGCTTTCGCCGCCGGGGTCCATCACATGCGGGAACTCCCGTCCCGATTTCAGGATCTCCATAATCTCGGGAATGTCGTCCGTCACCAGGTATTGGTGCGCCATCGGCAACAATGGCAGGTAGATACCGGCCATCGCGCCGACCTCGCGCGCCCAGAGACCGGCGGCGTTCACCAGATGCTCGGCGACGATCGTGCCCTGCTCGGTCTCAACGTCCCAGCCGCCATCGGCGCGCTGCGTCGTCGACAGCACGCGGTTGTGCAGGATGATCTCGGCCCCGTCCATCCGCGCGGCCTTGGCATAGGCATGCGTCGTGCCGGACGGGTCGAGGTGGCCGTCGAGCGGATCGTAGAGCGCGCCGATGATGCCGTCGGTATTCACCAGCCCGTCTGTCATCTTGGCCACCTCGTCCGGCGACAGGATCGCGGTATCGAGGCCCATGTAGCGGTGCTTCGCGCGCTCGGCCTTGAGCATGTCGAAGCGTTCCTGCGTGTCGGCCAGCGTGATGCCGCCGACATGGTGCAGCCCGCAGGACATGCCGGTGATCGCCTCAAGCTCTTTGTAGAGACGGATCGTGTAGCCCTGAAGCGCCGCCATGTTGGTGTCGCCGTTCAGGGTGTGAAACCCGCCGGCCGCGTGCCACGTCGACCCCGATGTCAGGTCCGACCGTTCGATCAGCGTCACGTCCGACCACCCCAGCTTGGTCAGGTGATAGAGCACCGAACAGCCGACGACGCCCCCGCCGATCACGAGCACCCGGGTATGCGATTTCATTGGGATCTCCCTGCAAGACACGATGGCAGGCTCGGGGCCGCCATTTTGCGTTGCAGACTAGCGGGGCGGGCGGAGGGCTGTATGTCGTTGACGACAAATTCTGTCGTTTCGGATGCATCGCTTCGGCGTAAATGAGCACTCTGCACCCGGAGTTGCATTGCCTTGCAGGCCATTCCGCCTTCCTTTCCCGGTACTCGAAGTGAAAGAGATCTCGCGCTTGCCCAAGTCGGTCGTTTTCCTCTTGGTCTACACCGCCCTGCTTTTGGGGCTGGTTCTGGCGCGCCCGCTGATCGCGATCGACGAGACACGCTATCTGGCCGTGGCGTGGGAAATGCGTCTGTCGGGTGACCTGTTTCATCTGACGCGGAACTTCGAGTCCTATGCCCACAAACCGCCATTGCTGTTCTGGCTCATCAACGCGGTTTGGCTGTTCACGGGCGTGACCGAACTTGCTGGACGGCTGGTTGGTCCCGCCTGCACTGTCGCGAGCGTGATTGCAACGGGCTGGCTTGCCCGGCGGCTCTGGCCCGGGGACGCCGCCGTTGCGCTGCGGGCGATGGTTGCGACGGCGTCGTTCTCGGTTTTCATGGTCTTCGGCAGCGCGGTGATGTTCGACGCGCTGCTGTCGCTGACGGTGGTCTTGGGAATCGGCCTGATCTGGCGGATCGGGCAGTCGGATGTTTCCCGACGGCATTGGGTGCTGCTGGGGTTGGTCCTGGGTTTCGGGGTGCTGGCCAAGGGACCGGTGGTGCTGGTTCATCTCTTGCCCGCGCTGCTGACGCTGCGCTTCTGGGGTGTGGCCGCTCCCGCGCCCAAGGCGATCTTGCGCGGCGCGGGTCTTGCCCTGCTCGTCGCGTTTGGGCTGGTCTTCCTCTGGCTCGTCCCGGCGTTGGCGACAGGTGATGCGGCCTTCCGCCACGAACTGCTGTGGACCCAGACCGCGGCGCGGGTGACAGGCGACATGGGGCATGGGCGGCCGTTCTGGTTCTTGCTGGCACTGCTCCCCATCATCGTCTTTCCGTGGGGCTGGTCCTGGCGGATTTGGTCTGGTGCGGCAAGTTTGGTGCGGCAAGACAGAGCGGTGCGCCTGTGCCTGATCTGGATTGGCAGCGCGGTGGTGATCTTGTCGGTCGTGGGCGGGAAGCAGATGCACTACCTGCTGCCCGAACTGCCGGGGTTGGGTCTGCTTGCGGCGCGTGCACTCGGCGACGGATGGACCAGGCGTGGCGGATCGCTTGCGCCTTTTGGCCTCGCAATTCTTGCCGTGGCTCTTGTGGCCATGGCACTCAGTGGCACGGATGGCTCGATCGGGGCAGGAGTGGTCGTCTCGCCGGGCGAGGCATGGTTGCTCGCCGCCCTTCTCGTGGCGCTGGCCGGTGCGGGGCTGCTTCTACGGTCGGGTTGGGCGCATGCGATCATGGGCCTGGGTCTGCCGGTCGTGCTGCACATGGTGATCGCCTTCGGCGGCGTCGGTCCGTTGTTCGAGACTCAGCCTATCGCTGATGCGCTGGCCCCCCGCATGAAGGACGGGGTGGCGCTGGTCGCGATGCCCTACAATGCGGACTTCAACTTCAAGGCGCGGATGA